>NZ_LZJB01000152.1:0-12902 GCF_001666895.1 Mycobacterium sp. E3298 | reverse complement strand
CTATCTGGCGCACGTCACCCACGCCACGCCGTATCTCACCGAGTACCCGTCGGTGCTGTCGCAGATCGGTCGCGCCGTATTCGGCAACGGCCTGCTCGGCAACGTCTTCTATACGCTGGTCCAGGCCGCCACCGCCGCCATCCTGTTCACCGGCGCGAACACCAGCTTCAACGGGTTCCCGGCGCTGGCCAGCTTCGTCGCCGAGGACCGCTTCCTGCCGCGCCAACTCACCAAACGCGGTCACCGCCTGGTCTTCTCGAACGGCATCATCACGCTCACGGCGCTGTCCGTGCTGCTGTTGGTGGTGACGGGCGGCTCGGTCAACGCGCTGGTTCCCTTCTACGCGATCGGCGTGTTCACGGGGTTCTCGATGGCCGGCTACGGGATGACCAAACACCATCTGAGGCACCGCGAACCGGGATGGCGACGCCGCCTGGCCATCAACCTCTCCGCGGCCGTCCTGTCCACGATCGTGGTGGGCATCTTCGCGGTGGCGAAGTTCACCGAAGGCGCGTGGCTGGTGGTCATCGTCTTCCCGCTGCTGGTGTTCATACTGACGCGGCTCAACCGCGAATACCGCGCCGAGGCAGCCATTCTCGAGATGTTCCGCACCGACCGCCCGGAGTTGGTGAAGTACGCGCGGCACCGGGTGTTCGTGTTCGTCGACTCCGTCGACCTGGCGGTGATCGAAGCGTTGCGCTACGGCAGGGGATTGCGTGCCGACGAGTTGACCGCCGTGCACTTCATGGTGGACCCGGCCCACGCCGCCATACTGCGGAAGCGTTGGGACCACTTCGATCTGGACACCCCGCTGCGGGTCGTCGACTGCCCGGACCGGCGGATCATCCGGGCCGCGCAGCTGTTCGTCGCCAAGGCCCGCGACGAACAAGCGCGCACCAACGTGACGGTGCTGCTGCCGCGCCGGACGTTCGGGCGGCTGCTTGGGCGGCTGCTGCACGACCGCACCGCGGACAAGATCTCCAGCGCGGTGAGCCTGATCCCCGACGCGGCGGCGACGATCGTGCCGTACGACGTGGAATCGCGCATTCGGGAGGCCTACCCCGACACGTTCGAGCAACGGATCGCCGACGAGATCGACAAGCTCGAGGCGTGGGTGTCCAGGGGCGAGGACGAGAAGGTGGACGCCTACGAGCACCCGGAGCGGCCGGGGTCGGTCATCCTGGTGGCCGGCCTGATCTCCGGGCAACGGGCCACCGTCGAGGGGCGGGTCAGCGAGGTCGAGGACGTCAACGACCGCGGGCGCACCCTGCGCGAGGTCGTCGTGGGGGACAACAGCGGGGAGATCACCATCACCTTCCGCCCCGGCCACGGCGGCGCCGACATCCAGCCAGGCCAGCTGTTGCGGATAACCGGGAAGGCCCGCCAGACGGGCAACCGGCCCATCTCGATGGTCGACCCGACGTATCAGGTGATCGAGGACCCCGCGGAGGCGGTCGATTCCAGCGAGTCGGGGGACGCCGGCAAAGCGTAGCGGCTACCGGATTGCCCCCAAACGCTGTGGCTTCACAGCGTTTCGCGCACGCGGCCCCGTCCGGCGGGCGCTCTTCGTCGGTGTTCACCATCGCCGTTGCGCTGCCGGGGAAACCGCGGAAGCCACAGTCGCGACAGAGGTTTCACGGCGATCCGTCCCTGGCAAATTCGCGGGCCGGCCGTATTCTCCAAGCGGTTAAGCTGACGGAGTTCAGGTCGGTAAGCTGACACCCGCGCGACTGGCCAACGCCGTTGGGGGAGAACAGAGGACTGCACATTGCGTGCCGCAACCGCCACACCCGTTGCTGTCATCGGTATGGCCTGCCGGCTTCCCGGTGGAATCGATTCCCCGCAACGGCTGTGGGAGGCGTTGCTGCGCGGCGCCGATTTCGTCGGCGAGATCCCCGCCGACCGGTGGGACGCGGACCTGTACTACGACCCCGAGCCCGGCGTGCCCGGCCGGTCGGTGACGCGGTGGGGGGCCTTCCTGGACGACGTCGGCGGCTTCGACTGCGATTTCTTCGGCATGACCGAGCGCGAAGCCACCGCGATCGACCCCCAACACCGTTTGCTGCTGGAGACGTCCTGGGACGCCATCGAGCACGCGGGCCTCGATCCCGCGCGGTTGTCCCACTCGCAGACCGGCGTCTTCGTCGGGCTGACGCACGGCGACTACGAACTGCTCTCCGCCGACTGCGGCGCCGCCGAGGGCCCGTACGGCTTCACCGGCACCAGCAACAGCTTCGCGTCCGGGCGGGTCGCCTACACGCTGGGGCTGCACGGCCCGGCCGTCACCGTTGACACCGCGTGCTCGTCGGGGTTGATGGCCGTGCACCAGGCCTGCGGCAGCCTCAACAGCGGCGAGAGCGATTTGGCCCTGGCCGGCGGTGTCGCCGTGACCCTCGAACCGCGCAAGTCCGTCTCGGGGTCGCTGCAGGGCATGCTGTCGCCGACCGGCCGCTGCCACGCCTTCGACGTCAACGCGGACGGCTTCGTCTCCGGTGAGGGCTGCGTCGTGCTGCTGCTCAAGCGGCTCGACGACGCGCAACGCGACTCCGACCGCATCCTGGCCGTCCTGCGCGGCACGGCGGCCAACCAGGACGGCCGCACCGTCAACATAGCGGCGCCGTCGGAAACCGCCCAGGTGGCCGTCTACCGCAAGGCCCTGGAGACCGCCGGCGTCGACGCCGCCACGGTCGGCTTCGTCGAGGCGCATGGGACCGGCACCCCGGTCGGGGATCCGATCGAATACGCGAGCCTGGCCGCCGTGTACGGGACCGGCGGGCCCTGCGCGCTGGGCTCGGTCAAAACCAATTTCGGCCACCTGCAGTCGACCTCCGGACCGCTGGGGCTGATGAAGGCCATCCTCGCGCTACAGCACGGCACGGTGCCGCAGAACCTCCACTTCACCCGGCTGCCCGACGAGATGGCCGCGATCAAGACGGAACTGTTCGTGCCGCAGGCCAACACGCCGTGGCCCGGCGACCGGCGCCCGCGCCGCGCCGCGGTGTCGTCATACGGGATGTCCGGCACCAACGTGCATGCCGTCTTGGAGGAGGCGCCGCCGGAACAAGCGCCGCCGGCCGCCCCGAATGCCAACGGGGCGTTGTTGTTCCCGGTGTCGGCGACGTCCGCCGAACAATTGCGCGTCACGGCCGCCCGGCTGGCGGATTGGATCGACGCCGGCGGTGCCGGCACCGCCGGCCTGTCGGACGTCGGCTACACACTCGCGCGCCGCCGCGCACACCGGCCGGTGCGCACGGTGGTGTCCGCCGGCGACCTCGGTCAGCTGAGCGCGGCCCTGCGCGAGGTCGCCGGCGGCGACATCCCGCATCTACCCGCCGTGGGGCAGGACGACCGGGGACCGGTCTGGGTGTTCTCCGGCCAAGGCTCGCAGTGGTCGCAGATGGGCGCCGGGCTGCTGGCCTCCGAACCGGTGTTCGCCGCGACGATCGCGGCGATGGAACCGCTGATCGCCGCGGAATCGGGGTTCTCGGTGACCGAGGCGATGTCGGCGCCCGAGGTGGTGACCGGCATCGATCGGGTGCAGCCGACGATCTTCGCGATGCAGGTCGCGCTGGCCGAGACGATGAAGTCCTACGGGGCCCGTCCCGGCGCGGTCATCGGCCATTCGCTCGGTGAATCCGCCGCGGCGGTCGTCGCCGGTGGCCTGTCGCTGCAAGACGGCGTGCGCGTCATCTGCCGGCGCTCGAGGCTGATGGCGCGGCTCGCCGGGAGTGGCGCCATGGCGTCGGTGGAACTGCCGGGCCAACAGGTGTTGTCGGAACTGTCCATTCGCGGGATCTCCGACGTGGTCCTCTCGGTGGTCGCGTCGCCCACGTCGACGGTCGTCGGCGGCGACACGCAGTCGATCCGGGACCTGGTCGCGGTCTGGCAGGAGCAGGACGTGGTGGCGCGCGAGGTGGCGGTGGACGTGGCCTCGCACTCGCCCCAGGTCGAGCCGATCCTCGACGAACTGGTCGAGGCCCTCGCCGGCCTCGAGCCCAGGGAGCCGGAGGTTCCCTACTACTCGGCGACGCTCTGGAACCCCCGCGAACGGCCGTCGTTCACCGCCGACTACTGGGGCGAAAATCTAAGGTACACAGTGCGATTCGCGGCGGCCGTGCAGGCCGCCCTCAAGGACGGTTTCCGCGTCTTCGGGGAGCTTTCGCCGCATCCCCTGCTCACGCACGCCGTCGAGCAGAACGCCGCAAGCCTGGACATGCCCATCGCGGCGCTGGCGGCCATGCGCCGGGAGCAAGAGCTGCCGGCCGGGTTGCGGGCGTTCGTCGCCGACGTGCACAGCGCCGGCGCCGTGGTCGACTTCTCGGTCCAATACCCGAGCGGCCGCCTGGTGGACGCGCCCATCCCGACGTGGACCCATCGCAGGCTCATGCTCAGCCGCGAGGCGAAGGAGCAGGCGCACGGCGCCTCGGTCCAGGCCGTCCATCCGCTACTCGGTGCGCACGTGCACCTGTACGAGGAACCGGAGCGACACGTCTGGCAGGGCGATGTCGGCACCGAGGCGCACCCGTGGCTCGGCGATCACCAAATCCACCACGTGGCAGCGCTTCCCGGCGCCGCGTACTGCGAGATGGCGCTGACCGCCGCGCGGGCGGTCCTCGGCGAACGGTCCGAGGTCACCGACATCACGTTCGAGCAGACCCTGCTGCTGGACGGCGGGACGCGGGCGTCGTCGTCGGCGACGGTCACCGCGCCCGGCGTTCTCGAGTTCACCGTGGACACCCACGAGGACGGCGAACGCGTGCGCCGGGCGCGCGCGGTCCTGCGCGCGCAGGAAGGGGCGGACGAGGACGGGCCGCAGCAGCCGCCCGCCCACGACATGGCCACGCTGATCGCCAATCATCCGTCCGGCATGGACGGCGCCGAGTTGCGAAAGGCGTTCGACGCCATCGGGATTCAATACGGTCCCGCCTTCTCGGGCCTGGCCGCCGCGCTCCTCGGCGACGTGGACACACCCACGGTGCTCGCCGAGGTGGCGCTGCCCGGAGCCATCCGCTCGCAGCAGTCGGGCTACGCGATCCACCCGGCCCTGCTGGACGCATGCTTTCAGTCGGTGGTCGTTCACCCGGTGGTCCAGCAGGCCGGCGCGGGTGGCCTGCTGCTGCCGGTCGGCGTGCGCCGGCTGCGCAGCCATGCCCCGGCGCGCAATGCGCAATACTGCCTGGCCCGGGTGACGTCGTCGGGCCCCGGCGAGTGCGAGGCGGACATCGACGTGCTGGACCAGTCCGGCGCCGTGCTCCTGACCGTCGAGGGGCTGCGGCTGGCCGGTGGGGTCTCCGAACGCGAACGAGCCGAGCGGCTGCTCAACGAGCGGTTGTTGGCCATCGAATGGGAGCCGCGGGAACTCCCGGACGCCGCGCGGGCCGAGCCGGGATCGTGGCTGCTGCTCACCGCGTGCGAGGCGACGGATCCGCTCGCGACCCAGCTGGGCGAGGCGCTCGATTCCGATGGCGCCCACTGCACCACGCTCTCGTTGCCTGTCGGGCCGGTGGAAACCGCCGGGCTGCGCGCGCTGCTGTCCGGCAACGGCCCGGCCGCCTCGAACGGGCACGGCCCGCTCAAGGGCCCGACGGGTGTGGTCGTGGTGACCGCGCCACCGGGCGGCGGCCCCGACCAGGCGCGGCGCGCCCGCGACTACGTGTCGCACCTGGTGGCCGTCGCGCGTGAGCTCTCCGAGCTGCCCGGCGAGTCGCCCCGGCTCTTCGTGGTCACCAGGAACGCCGCCAGCGTGGCCGCCGGCGATGTGGCCAACCTGGAACAGGCCGGGCTGCGTGGACTGCTGCGGGTGATCGACTCCGAGCACCCGCACCTGAGCGCCACCCAAATCGACGTCGACGCGACGACCGGGCCGGAACACGTTGCGGCGCAACTCAAGAGCGGCTCGGGAGAAGACGAGACCGCCTGGCGCCAGGGGGAGTGGTACACCGCGCGGCTGCGGCCCGGTCCGCTGCGCCCGGCCGAACGGCAGACCGCGGTCGTCGATCACGAGCGGGACGGCATGCGCCTGCAGATCCGCACCCCCGGTGACCTCGAATCGCTGGAGTTCACCGCGTTCGACCGCGTCCCGCCCGGGCCGGGGGAGATCGAGGTCGCGATCGCCGCGTCCACCATCAACTTCGCCGACGTGCTGGTGGCCTTCGGCCGCTATCCCACCTTCGAGGGCTACCAACAGCAATTGGGCGGGGACTTCGCCGGCGTGGTCACCGCCGTCGGCCCGGACGTCACCGAGCATCGGGTGGGCGACCGCGTCGGCGGCATGTCCCGCAACGGCTGCTGGGGCACCTTCGTCATCGCCGACGCCAGGCACGCGGTCACCCTGCCGCCCGACCTCGCTTCCGAAGACGCCGCCGCCGTGGCCACCGCCTCGGCGACCGCCTGGTACGGCCTGCATGACCTGGCCCGCATCGCGCCGACCGACAAGGTGCTGATCCACTCCGGCACCGGCGGCGTGGGACAGGCGGCCATCGCGATCGCCCGGGCCGCGGGCTGCGAAATCTTCGCGACCGCGGGCAGCCCCCAGCGCCGGCAATTGTTGCGCGACATGGGAATCGAGCACGTCTACGACTCGCGCAGCACGGCGTTCGCGGACGAGATCCGCCGTGACACCGGCGGATACGGTGTCGACGTGGTGCTCAACTCGCTGTCCGGCGCCGCGCAGCGTGCGGGAGTCGAGTTGCTGGCGTTCGGCGGCCGATTCGTCGAGCTGGGCAAGCGTGACATCTACCGCGACACCCACCTCGGGCTGTTCCCGTTCCGCCGCAACCTGTCGCTGTTCGCGGTCGACCTGGCGTTGCTGACGTTCAGCCATCCCGACACCGTCCGACGCCTGCTGACCACCGTGTACCGCCGCACGGCCGACGGCGGGCTGCCGTTGCCGCGGACCACGCACTTCCCGATCCACGACGCGGCCGCCGCGGTCCGCCTGGTGGCGGGCGCCGGCCACACCGGCAAGGTGGTGCTCGACGTGCCGCGCACGGGACGCAGTGTGGCCGCCGTCCCGCCGGAAAACGTGCGACTGTTCCGCACCGATGGCGCCTACATCGTCACCGGCGGCATCGGCGGGCTGGGCTTGTTCCTGGCCGGTCAGATGGCGGCGCGCGGCGCCGCACGGATCGTGCTGAATTCCCGCTCGGCGCCCAACGAGCAAGCCCGCCAAGACATCGAGCGTCTCCGCGCCGGCGGGGCCGACATCGCGGTGGAGTGTGGCGACATCGCCGAGCCGGGCACGGCCGAGCGGCTGGTGGCGTCCGCGACCGAGACCGGACTGCCGGTGCGCGGCGTGCTGCACGCGGCCGCGGTGGTCCAGGACGCCACGCTGGCCAACGTGACCGACGAACTCATCGACCGATGCTGGGCGCCAAAGGTTTACGGAGCCTGGAACTTGCATCACGCGACGGCGGACCAGCCGCTGGACTGGTTCTGTTCGTTCTCCTCGGCCGCCGCGCTGGTCGGATCGCCGGGCCAGGGCGCCTATGCCGCGGCCAACAGCTGGCTGGACGCCTTCGCCCACTGGCGGCGCAGCCAGGGGTTGCCGGGCAGCGCGATCGCCTGGGGCGCATGGTCGGAGGTCGGCCGCGCCACGGCGCTCGCGGAAGACGCCGGCATCGCGATCAAGCCGGCGGAGGGTTACCACGCCTTCGAATCCCTGCTGCGCTACGACCGCGCCTACACCGGCTACGCGCCGATCATGGGAACGCCCTGGTTGACCTCGTTCGCGCAACGCAGCCGGTTCGCCGAAGCTTTCCAGTCGATGGGATCCGGTAACCCCGACACCGGCAAATTCCTGGCCGAACTCAAGGCGCTGCCCCGCGAGGAATGGCCGACCGCCATCCGCCGGCTGGTGTCCGGCCAGATCAGTCTGTTGCTGCGCCGCACAATCGATCCCGATCGTCCACTCTCCGACTACGGACTGGATTCGCTGGGAAACCTGGAGCTGCGAACGCGCATCGAGACCGAAACCGGGATCCGCATCAGCCCCACCAAGATCACCACGGTTCGCGATCTGGCCGAGCACCTGTGCGACGAGTTGGCCGCCGCGGAAACCGCGGCTTCGCCGTCCTGACCGGAAGCGCGGCCGGGAACTTCGGCTCACCGTGCTCGTAACCGTCGGCGCCAGGGCCAGGCGGCGCGCCCCGCCCGCCCGGCGCGGCGGCGCTCGACCCCGCGACGCCCGGAGCTGGTCGAATGCGGCGGGCGCGGCCGCCGCGGCACGGTGGCGGGAAGACGGAAATCTCCTGTAAATTGGCCATCTTAAGTAACCGACCGGCCACAACCCGGTTTGATTGGTGAGCGATCTGGTGAAGGTCGTGGGAGGACTTGCACGGGATCGGTGTCGAGGAGCCGAAAATGTCGAACAACATCACCTGGCACGAACACCACATCAGTCGCGACAGCCGGGAGAAGCTCAACGGGCACCGAGGCTGCGTCCTCTGGTTCACCGGGCTCAGCGGCAGCGGGAAGAGCACGGTGGCCAACACCGTTGAGCAGAGGCTGTACGAGCGGGGCATCCGGAGCTATCTCCTCGACGGGGACAACGTCCGCTACGGGCTCAACGCCGGGCCCGACACCCTGGAGCCGCGCCACGGCGTGGCGTTCGCCAAGAGGTTCGGCCTGGGCTTCTCTGCCGAAGACCGCGAGGAGAACATCCGGCGCATCGGCGCGGTCTCGAAGTTGTTCTGCGAGGCCGGCGTCATCGCGTTGACGGCCTTCATCAGTCCCTACCGGCGGGACCGCGATGCGGTGCGCGAAACGCTGCTCGAGGGCGACTTCCAGGAGATCTTTGTCGACACCCCCATCGAGATCTGCGAAAAGCGCGACCCCAAGGGGCTGTACAAGAAGGCCCGGGCCGGCGAGATCAAGGGATTCACCGGCATCGACGACCCGTACGAGGCTCCGGTGGAACCGGAACTGCGACTCGAGGGCGGCGCGAAGGACGCGGACACGCTGGCCGAGGAGGTGATTGCGCACCTCGAGAAGGTCGGCGTCATCCCCGCCCTCGCGCGCAGCCAGGAGCCGACGGGCGGGGTTTAGGAATCGGCAGGGCACCGAAGACGTTTGCCAGGAAAGTGTTGCACTGCGAAGCGAGGGGCATCGAATGAGCTATACGGGTCACAACGGCAAGCCGATCGTGGAGCGGGTGGCCACCGAAAACGCGGCCGGCCGGATCCAGGGCCTGGCGCGGGTGCCCATCTCGAAGGCGACGGCGCACGAGGTCATCAGCCTGTCCTACGGGTTCTTCACGCCGCTGACCGGGTTCATGGGCCGGCAGGAGGTCGACACCACGCTGGACAAGTTGGCCTTGCCGGACGGGACGCTGTGGAGCATCCCGATCGTGTTCGACCTGCCCTCCGACGACATCGACACGCTGGGCGTCCAAGAGGGCGCCAGCGTCGTGCTGGAGTACTCAGACGCTCCCATCGCGATCCTGGACGTCACCGAGATCTACGAGTACGACCTGCAGCGACTGGCTGAGAAGACTTACGGCACAACGGATCCCCGGCATCCGGGAGTGAAGAAGACGCTGGCGTACGCAAACCGGTTCGTCGCCGGCGACGTCACGCTCATCAACGAGCCGGTGTTCAACGAGCCCTTCAAGAGCTTCTGGCTCACGCCCAGGCAGCACCAGGACGCGCTCGCGGAAAAGAACTGGACCCACGTCGTCGCGCATCAGACCCGCAACGTCCCGCACACCGGACACGAGGCGCTGATGAAGCAGGCGTGGTTGGCCGCCAACGAAGACCAGCCGGTCGACGACCTGAGCACGGGCGTGCTGGTCAACGCGATCATCGGGCAGAAACGGGTGGGCGACTACATCGACGAGGCGATCCTGCTCACGCAGGACGAGCTCAGGAAGAGCGGGTATTTCCGGGAGGACGTCCACAAGGTGACCTTCACGCTGTGGGACATGCGATACGCGGGTCCGCGGGAGGCCATCTTCCACGCGATCCTGCGCACCAACCTCGGGTGCACGCACCACATGTTCGGCCGCGACCACGCCGGCGTCGGCGACTTCTACCATCCGTACGACTCGCAGAACCTCCTTCAGGAACACCGGTCGGAGCTGGGCATCAAACCGGTGTTCCTGCGCGAGAACTGGTATTGCCCCGAATGCCGGGAAGTGACCAATTCGGCGCTGTGCGGGCACGACTCCAAGGCGCAGAGTTTCAGCGGAAGCCTGATCAGAAGCATCCTGACCGACGAGGTGAAGCCCACCCAGCAGGTGATGCGGCACGAGGTGTTCGAGGTGGTTCTCGAGGCGGCCGCCAAGTACGGCCAGGGCTCGCCGTTCGTCACCGAGGAGTACCTGGCGGACCGGCTGCCCGTGTTCACGCTGAACCCGTTGGAGGGGGCCCGATCATGAGCGGCGACGTCAAGAAGATCAAGGTCAACGTCTGGATCAACGAGGAGCGGCTCGAGGCGCTGGCGAAAGCCGGGATGGCCGACTCGGCGAAGGAAGCCTTCGCGGGGATGAAGCTCTTGGAGATTTATACCACCGAAGAGCAGAAGGACGTTGTGCTGCAACGCTTTCCGGGGTCAAAGTACGACTCAGCCACCACGAAGTCCATCGAGTTGCTGCCCAAGAAGGTCAAGGACCGGCTGCTGGAGCTGTCCATCGCCCTGCACTCCACGGGCCCCGACGTGGTGGACCGCTTCCTCGCCGAATCGCAGCCGTAGGCGCGGCGCTCAGGCGTCCAGTCGGGTGAACTCCTGACGGCGGTACTGCTCGACGCAGGCCGCGCGCCGGATCTTGCCGCTCGTCGTGGTGGGAATCGACCCGGGCGACACCAGCACGAGATCGGCGACATTGAGACCGTGCGAATTCGAAATCGCCGCGGTGACATCGTTTTTGACGACGGCGAACCGGCGCGACACCTCCTCGTCGGAGTCGCCGCGCTTCTTCATCTCGATGATGGTCACCAGCTTCTCGGTCTCGTCCACCGGCACCGAGATCGCCGCGACGCGGCCCCCGGTGATCCCCTGCACCGTCGACTCGATGTCCTCGGGATAGTGGTTGCGCCCGTAGACGATCAGGAGATCTTTGGTCCGGCCCACGATGAACATCTCGCCCTCGGAGACGAACCCGAGGTCGCCGGTGCGCAGCCACGGTCCCTCCGGCGTGCCCGGCGACGGGTCGACCAGGCCGCCGGCGAAGGTGCGTGCGGTCTCCTCGGGCTTCTGCCAGTAGCCGCCGGCAACGTTTTCGCCATGGACCCAGATCTCGCCGACCTTTCCCGGCGGGCATTCCCGGCGGGCGTCGGGGTCGACGATCCGCACCGCCGGCGATGTCGGCATGCCGTAGCTCAGCAGCGGCGAGCCACTCTCCGCCGGGCAGCGTTCCGCGGACCCCTCGGACAACTTCTCTGATTCGAAGTGCACCACCCGCGGGGCCCCGCGGGTGGTGCGGCTGGTGACGTACACCGTGGCCTCGGCCAATCCGTAGGACGGGCGCATCGCGCGGTCGTCAAAGTTGTACGGCGCGAAGCGTTTAGCGAACCGGTCCAGCGTGGCGGGGTGGATGCGTTCGGCGCCGCTGACGACGCCCAGGACGTTGCCCAGGTCGACGCCGTCCAGGTCTGCGTCCTTCGTCTTGCGGACGGCCAGCTCGAAGGCGAAGTTCGGCGCCGCCGACATCACCGGGGTGCCGATCGACATCGCGTGGATCCACCGTGCCGGTCGTTGCAGGAAGGCGACCGGGCTTGTCAGGTCACCGCGATAACCGCCCATGATCGGCGCGATGACGCCGAGCACCAACCCCATGTCGTGGTAGAAGGGCAGCCAGGAGACGGCGGCCGTTTCGCGTGGCGGGACGCCGTTGAACTCGGCGAAATAGGCGGCCATCAGCTGCTGGAAGTTCACGCGCAGGTTGCGGTGCGAGATCATGACGCCGGCCGGCAGTCGCGTCGAGCCGGACGTGTACTGCAGGTAGGCCGTGTCGGGGGCGCCGTTGAGCCGGATGCCCGGCGCGGAGGGGTCGTCCAAATCGAGCGCATCGACCTCGACGACCGCCGGGGTGGTCGTCGGGCCCGGCTGCCCGAGGTACTCGGTGATGGTGCCGGCGACCGCCGACGTGGTGAGCACGACGGTGGGTGTGGTGTCGGCCAGGACGGCGCTCACGCGTTCGTCGTGTGAGCCCACCGCCGGGACGGGCAGCGGCACCGCGATCAGCCCGGCCTGCATCGCGCCCAGGAAGGCCACGATATAGGGCAGGCCCTGCGGAGCCAGGATCACGGCCCGGTCCCCGACGGCGCCGTGCCGCTCGACCTCGTGCGCGACGTTCAGGGTCCGCTGGTACAGCTGCGCCCACGTCAACGTCTCGGTGACGCCCGCCCAATCGTGCTCGTAGTCGGTATAGCGGAACGCGATTTCGTCGGGCTGCAGACCCGCGCGTTCACGCAGCAGGGAGACCACCGACGCGTTCTGCATGCGGGTTAGGCTACCGCTCTTCTTCCGCTTGCGGACGAAGGTCGCGCCAGGCCCCGGTTCCGCCCGCCGGCGCTACGGTCCCGGCCGCGGGCCGCCGCGTGCGCCCGACTGCGCCGGGCCGTCCCGCGCCAACGAATACCGTTGTGGCCCAGCCTCGTTCAAGGTGCATCCGGGCCGTGGTCCCAGGTGTGCGGCAACATCGGTGTGCGCGCGGCGCCGTCGAAGGCATCGTCGCGCAGCGCGGTCAGTCCTGCCGGCATGCCGGCCCCCTTGGCGGGCGCGGTTCCGGTGAAGCCCAGGGTTTCCGCGCCCCGATCCGAGGCGCTCGACGACGGTTCCGCGTCCAGGTACTCGTATCGGCGGCCGAGTTGCGTGACCGCCGCCCGGCGGCGCCGCGCCTGCGAAACCTGGTTCGGGGCCTCGGCCGCCACGGGGACCTCGACGAGACCCGACCGCGCCGCCCG
>NZ_LZJB01000151.1:0-3057 GCF_001666895.1 Mycobacterium sp. E3298 | reverse complement strand
CGAACAACGTCGCACCGACCGGCGACCGGCGACCCGGTCCCGGCCGTGGGGCGCTGGAAGAGATTCTGCGAAAGTTGGAACAGGTATGACGCTGCCGGCGGCAACAACCACAGCGCACTGCGAGGCGGTGCTCGACGAGATCGAGCGTGTGGTGGTGGGTAAGCGTTCCGCGCTCACGCTCATCCTCACCGCGGTGCTCGCGCGGGGCCACGTCCTGATCGAGGACCTGCCCGGCCTGGGCAAGACGCTGATCGCCAGGTCGTTCGCCGCCGCGCTGGGTCTGCAGTTCACCCGCGTGCAGTTCACGCCGGACCTGCTGCCGGCGGACCTGCTGGGCTCGACCATTTACGACATGCAATCGGGCCGTTTCGCCTTCCGGCCCGGACCCATCTTCACCAACCTGTTGCTCGCCGACGAGATCAACCGCACGCCGCCCAAGACGCAGGCGGCGCTGCTGGAAGCGATGGCCGAAGGCCAGGTGAGCATCGACGGCGAAACACACCAGCTGCCAAAGCCATTCATCGTCCTCGCGACCGACAACCCGATCGAGTACGAGGGCACCTATCCGCTGCCCGAAGCGCAGCTCGACCGGTTCGCGATCCGCCTGGAACTGCGTTACCTCTCCGAGCGCGACGAGACCGCGATGCTGCGCCGCCGCCTCGATCGCGGGTCGAACGAGCCGACCGTCAACCAGGTCGTGGACGCGCACGACCTGCTCGCGATGCGGGAATCGGTCGAGCAGGTGACGGTGCACGAAGACGTGCTGCACTACGTTGTCTCGCTGGCCAACGCCACCCGGCATCATCCCCAGGTGGCGGTGGGCGCCAGCCCGCGTGCCGAACTCGACTTGGTCCAACTCGCCCGCGCCCGTGCGCTTTTGCTCGGCCGCGACTATGTCATCCCCGAGGATGTCAAGGCGCTCGCCGTCCCGGCCGTCGCGCACCGAATCACCCTGCGCCCGGAGATGTGGGTGCGAAAGATTCAGGGCGCCGACGTCGTCGGTGAGTTGCTGCGCCGTCTGCCGGTGCCGCGTACCGGCGGCCAGGGTGGCTCCGGATGAGTGCGGCGTGACCGGCCGCGAGGTCGAGTTCCGCTGGCGCGCATCGCCATTGACGCGCGCCATCTCGACCTGCGCGGGGTTGGCGCTGGCGGCTGCGGTGATCGGCGCGCGGTGGCAGCTGATCGCGTTCGCCGCGCCGCTGCTCGGGGCGCTGTGCTCGATCAGCTGGCAACGACCCGTACCGACGGTCCGCGTGCACGGCAACCCGGATTCGCAGCGGTGCTTCGAAGACGACCAGGCGCGGTTGCGCATTTGGGCGACGGAGGAGGGCCACGCCACGGGAACCTCCGCGATCGAGGTGACGGTGCCACCCGTCGAGGGCATGCAGCTCGACGTTCTCGATGCCGACTTCAGGGAAGCCAAAACGGTTGCGGCCACGGCGCAACGCTGGGGCCGCTACTCCATCCGGGCCCGGGTCGACGCGGTCGCCCGGGGCGGGCTGCTGTCCGGGACGGCCCTGGTCGACGCCGCGGAAGTCATCGTGTTTCCGCTGACGCCGCCCCAGTCGACGCCCATCCCGCAGACCGAGCTGCTCGACCGCCTCGGTGCCCACCTCACCCGGCACGTCGGCCCGGGGGTCGAATATGCCGACATCCGCCCCTACGTGCCGGGAGACCAACTGCGCGCGGTGAACTGGCCGGTGAGCGCGCGCCGCGGCCAGCTGCATGTCACGCAGCGCCTGACCGACCGCGCCGCCGACGTGGTGGTGCTGATCGACACGTATCGGCAACCAGCGGGCCCGGCGACCGCCGCCACCGAGCGCGTCGTGCGCGGCGCCGCGCAAGTGGTGCAGACCGCCCTGCGGCACGGTGATCGCGCCGGGATCGTCGCCCTGGGCGGCAACCACCCGCGGTGGCTGGGCGCCGACATCGGGCAGCGCCAGTTCTATCGGGTCCTCGACACGGTGCTCGGCGCCGGCGATAGATTCGAAAACACCACGGGCACTTTGGCGCCCCGCGCGGCCGTCCCCGCCGGCGCGATCGTCATCGCCTTCTCGACGTTGCTGGATACCGAATTCGCGCTCGCGCTGATCGATCTGCGCAGGCGCGGCCACGTCGTCATCGCCGTCGACATCCTTGACAGCACTCCGTTCGAGGGCGAGCAGGATCCGCTGGTGAATCGGATGTGGGCGCTGCAGCGTTCCGCCATGTACCGCGACATGGCCACCGTCGGCGTCGACATCGTGTTGTGGCATCAGGACGGCGGATTGGAGCAATCCATGGGTGTGCTCCCGGACCGCCGCCGGCGGGTGCGGGGGCGGCTCCGTGCCTAGCGGCGAGGCGGGCACGGTGCCGCGCCTGTGGGCCCCGGTGTTCTCCGTCGCGTTCGGTCTGCTGATGGTGGGTCTGGCCGCCGACGGCTCGCACGGGCCTGCGGTTGCCGCGTGGGTGGCGGCCCTGATCGCGGTGGCCGGGGGAGCGGTATATCGCCCTGCCGCAACGCTCGCCGTGTTGCTGGTGGTGGCCACCATCGCGCTGTCCGACCCGCCGCTGGTGTTCGTCGCGCTGTCCGGGCTGTGCGCCGCCGCGTATCTCGTGTGCCGCCACGCGGCCGGCGCGTCGGCCGGGGCGGTGCTGGGCAGCTGGCCGACCGTGGTTGGCGCGGTGGGTTTTACGTTCGCCGGGTTGGTCGCGACGGCATTCCCCCTGCAATTGCCGTGGTTGCCGTTGGCCGCACCGCTGGCGGCGCTGGCGGTCTACGTGCTGGCCGTGCGCCCGTTCCTGAGCTGAACTCAGTGCAGCAGTTGGGCGGCCCGATCGGCCAGGTCGAGCAGCGGCTGCGGGAAGATGCCCAACGCCACGGTGACCGCGGCGCACACCGCGATCGCCGCCTTGCTCAGAATGCCCGGCGCCACCACGTGCGGGGTGTCGTCGGTCGCCTCGGTGAAGAACATCGACACGATCACCCGCACGTAGAAGTAGGCGGCGATGCCGCTGGCGACGACACCGACGATCACCAGCGGCGCCGCGCCACCCTGGGCTGCGGCCTTGAACACG
>NZ_LZJB01000150.1:0-1810 GCF_001666895.1 Mycobacterium sp. E3298 | reverse complement strand
CAGACGCTCGCCGGGCTCGAGATCGTCGTCGTCGACGACGGCTCGACGGACCGTTCGGCGGAGATTATCGCCGGCTATGTTCGGGCCAACCCGCGCATCATCGCCATCCGCCAGGAGAATGAAGGCTTAAGCGGAGCCCGCAACACCGGCTTGGCCGCCGCTTCCGGGCATTATGTCGGCTTCGTCGACTCCGACGATTGGGCGGATCCCGATATGTTCCGCATCCTGCTCGACCGCATCCTGGAGACGGACGCCGACCTGTGCGCCTGCGACTTCAGCATGGCCTTCGACGACCGGACGATCCCCGGCACCCTGCGATGCCCCGCCGCGACGATCTCCGTCGAGGCGTACGGAATCGACACGTACTGGCTGGAAAAGACATTCTCGACGGCCGTCTGGAACAAGCTGTACAAGAAGAGCATACTGGACGCGCACGGCGTCCGCTTCGAATCGAAGAAGGACATCTTCAGCGAGGACGTGCTGTTCAATCTCTATTACCTGCTGCATACGCGCACCGTCGCCTCGGTGACGGACTCCCTCTATTTTTACTATCAGCGCAGCGGATCGTTGATTCACAGCCACAAGCCGGATTTTCTCAAAAAGGAGCTCACGCTCATTCAAAAATTCCAGGATTATTACGCGCCCTATCCCGAGCGGGGCCGCGCGGAGGCCATGATGGCCGGTCTTCTGTTCGACCGCATGCTTGCGATCTGCATGGGCCATCTGTCCGACGGCCGGAAGCTCGGCAGCCTGCGGAGCGACCTGCGCTACGCCGGCGGGTTCGACTTCTTCTCCGCCGGCATGCGCAGCATCGCCCGCAACAGGCGGACCTGGCTCCCGCTGCGGGGCTTTGCATTTTTAGCTTCGCGCAAGCAATACCGGCTGAGCGCCTGCTATCTCCTGCTGTACGACCTCGCCGCGCGCGCCAAGCGGCGCGTGCGGGCGCTCCTGCGACGCCATGCCGCGGCGCCGGATCCGAGTTCCGCTGCAGCCGAATGGTAGTCGCAGAAAACGGGTAAGGCGCGGCCTAGCGCGCCAGCCTCAAAAGTACGGCCGAGCAACAAGAGAGATCGCCGAATTCCGGCGATCTCTCTTGTTTGCATCTATCCTCGATTCCTGCGTTTGTACCGTTCTCTGCTGTCCATCCTAACCCAACGCTAGAATTCCTTTCTTTCCAGCGCTTTTGCCTTCGATCCTTCGCTCGATCCTTCGCCGACTCTTCACTTTGATCTTGCTTACTTCTATCCCATCGCTTCTATGTTGTTCGCTTCTATGTTGTTCGCTCCTATCTTGTTCGCTTCCATGTTGTGCTCTTCCATCTTATTCGTATCAACTCTGCTCGCCTCTTCACGCCGCAATCTCCGGCTTTCCAAGCCTTTTTTCAGCTTGGTCGCGACATAGTACGCCTTCAGATAGCAGCCTGCGAGCAGGAACCATCTGCGGGCGTTGAGCCGTGCAAAGCCCCGAAGCGGCAGCCAGGTATCCTTATCCCTCGCAATCTTCCGCATGCTGGCGTCGAAGAAGGCATGTCCGCCCGCCTGTACCAGGTCCGCCCGCAAGCGTCGAAGTCCCTGCCCGCTCTCCAGGTTGTGCAGGCTGTTGTCCAGTACGCGGTCGAACAGGAGGCCCATCGTCATGTTATCGGTTTTCTCCCGGTCCTCGTAGGTGTCGTAGTAGGCTCTGAACTTCTCGACGAGCGTCAGCTCCTTCTGCAGGTAATCGGGCCTGAAGCTGTGCGTGAGCGAGCCCCCGCGTTGATAGTAGTTGTAGAACGACCCGGGCACGGCTGTCACGGTACGGGTATGCAGCA
>NZ_LZJB01000149.1:0-706 GCF_001666895.1 Mycobacterium sp. E3298 | reverse complement strand
GCAGCCGCACGCCGCCCCGTAACCGCCCGCCGCGGCGGGCTCCGCCCCCGGCGTGGCCACCACCAGCGCCGGGCCCGCGGCCACCTGCGGAACGACGCCCTCGCCCGACGAGGTGACCACCGCGGTGCCGGGAAACGCGCGCCCGAGTTCCTCGGCGGTGCGGCGCGCCCCGACGACCACGGCGCGCACCGCGTCCGACCCGCAGCGCGCGCAGCGCCGCGTCGGCTCAGTCCGCCCGCACCAACGGCAGACCAGCGCCGGGCCGCCCTCCCGCAACGACTCGGCCAGGGAGAGCGGACCCGTGCAGTGCCGGCACCGGGCGATGGTGCGGCAGCGCGCGCAGGCCAGCGACGGGACGTATCCGCGCCGCGGCACCTGCACCAGCACCGGCGCCCCGGCCTCCAGCGACGAGCGGGCGGCGCGCAGCGCGATCGACGGGATGCGCGCGGTCCGCGCGGCCGGGTCGCGTTCGTCGGCGTAACCGGTGTCGTCGAGGGCGACCACCCGCGGCGTGCGGGCGCGCACCACCGCCCGGGCCGCGACGATGTCGTGCGCCCACCAGGCGCGGTGCGCGGCGCTGATCGGGGGCTACGCGCGCACCGCCGAGGCGCAGGCGTTGGTGCGCAGCGGGTGGGCGCACGACATCGTCGCGGCCCGGGCGGTGGTGCGCGCCCGCACGCCGCGGGTGGTCGCCCTCGACGACACC
>NZ_LZJB01000148.1:0-9793 GCF_001666895.1 Mycobacterium sp. E3298 | reverse complement strand
ACCGGCGCTCACAATGGAGTCATGACGAACTGCCCGCGCCCGGCCGCCGGCCACTTCAGCGTCGGCACGCCGCGGATTCTGGTGGTCGAGGACTCGGAGACGATCCGGGAGATGGTCAGCGAAGCGCTGACCGACATCGGCTATCACACCGAGGGTCGTTGTGACGGTGACGGTTTGGAGGAGGTGCTCGATGGGCTGCGGCCGGACCTGGTGGTGCTCGACGTCATGCTGCCGGGACGCGACGGATTCGACCTGATCGACGTCATCCGCGGCGTGCCGACGCTGAAGTGGCCGGCGGCCGGGCGCGGGCAGTTCGTCATGACTCCATTGTGAGCGCCGGTGCTGAAACCAACCTGAAGCCGCCGCGGTGCCCCTTCCGTCCCGGCAATCCCAGATTTATCAGGAACGCCGGGATGTGACCAGGTGCCCGCCTCTGAGCGACAATCCGCCCCCGGCAGGGCCATTTCGCGTTTGTCGCTGCGAGGCGGGCACAACGCCGCTGCCCTTCGCTGGTGACAGGAGTGGCGGACGGGGCCGCAGTTTCTTCAGGTCCACTTCAGATGCGGCCCCTACCGTCCGAAGCCATGACCACAAACGAGGAGATCGACACCAATCCGCCGCCGCCCCGGCAACCACGTGAACCCCGCCGCTACGCCACCGGTGTCGTGGTCGGCGCCGGGGTGGCGGGCGCGCTGATCGGCGCGGTCGGCACCATCGCGGCCATCGCCTTCGCCTGGATCATCAGCGCGGGCCCGCCCGGTCCGCCGCCGCTGCCGGGTCCGCCGCCGATGATGGGACTGCATCAGGGTCCACCGCCGCCGCCGATGGGTGGGCCCATGCCCGGGGGTTTCGGGTTCGCGCCGCCACCCGCGCCGCCCGGGCCGCCGCGAGGCTTGGTCCCGCCGCCGGGCGAGGCCTTCCCGCCGTCGCCGCCGCCCTCCGCTGCCCCGCACAGCTGACCGGCCTGCCGCCGTCGCGATCCGGCGAATCGTGGCGGCGGCAGCCGTCTCGCCAGTAGCGTCTGAAGTCACCGACATCCGACGACCGTGGGGAGCCGCATGACCTCGGACAGCATCGGAACCCGCCGCTTTCCCGCCGGCGTCGCCATCGTCGCCGGGCTGGCCGGCCTGGTACTCGGCGTCCTCGCCACCCTCGCGATCACCGGGTTGGTGTGGACGGTCCGGGTTCAGCTTCCCCCGCCGCCATACCCGCCGCCGCTGTCGTCACAGTCGGCGGGCGGAGGGTGCATCTACACCTCACCGCCATTGCCGACGTCCGCGCCGGCCGTCGTCCCCGCGCCGCCGTTGCCGCCGGCGCCCCACGCGTAGCGGTGCCCTCACTTTCCGAGCTCGCCGGACGCCTGCTTCGGTCGCGCCGACTGGTGCGCGCGCCGATCTGGCTCTTCAAGGCCCGCGCGGGCGCGCTGTTCGGCTCCCGCATGCTGATGCTCGAACACACCGGTCGCACCTCGGGCGCGCGGCGCTACGCCGTCCTCGAAGTCGTCGACCACCCCGCCCCAGGCTCCTACGTGGTGGCCTCCGGCTTCGGCCGAAAAGCGCAGTGGTTCCGCAACATTGAAGCCAATCCGCGGGTGCGGGTCTACACCGGCAGTCGTGCCCCAAGACGAGCCACGGCACGCGTGATGGCCCAGGACGAGGTGGACCGCGCCCTGGCCGCCTACCGCAGCCGTCACCCGAAAGCGTGGGAGCGGATGCGGCCCGTGCTGGAGGACACGCTCGGCGCGTCGATCACCGACACCGGCGCCCCGCTGCCGTTGGTCGAGCTGCGCCTCGACTAGGCGCGGTCGGGACCCTTCGCCGTCATCACGGCGAAGGTCACCAGGAACGCCGCCGCCGGAAGCGCGTTGGCGACCTTGTCCCGGACCCGGATGTGCGCGCCGAGCGCCAAGACGAAATAGAGCGTCAACATCGCGGTGGTCAGCCTCGCCAGCGCGGGGAAACGGGTGACCGACAGCAAGCCCACCGCGGCGGCCGCCTTCACCACCGGCAGCACGGGCCGAACGTTTTCCGGCAGCCCGACGTCATCCAGAACCTTTTTGATCGGGGCCACCTGGACGCCGCACAACACCGCGTCGACTGCATGGAACGCGCCTAGCGCGACGTACGTCTTCGGCGACGTGAAAACGCTCATGGAGCAATCCTATTGGGTCAATTGCGGCGGTGCCCCCGGCATAGTGCCATCCACCGGCTGGCGGGCGCTCGCCTCGGCCTTGGCCACCGCCTGCGCGATCGCGGGATCGGTTTCGGTGGAGAACCAGTCGGCGACGTCGGCGTCATCGTCGGCGCTGTGCTTGGGTGCGTCCTCGACCGGTGACGGCTGGAATCTGAACACGCCGTCCTCGCCGGGGGTACCCAGGAGTTTGGTGAATCCCTGCAACGCCGCGCTGAAGTCGCTGGGCACCACCCAGACCTTGTTGGCGTCACCGCGCGCCATCTCCGGCAGCGTCTGCAGGTACTGGTAGGCCAGCATCTCCGGGGTGGGCCTGCCGGCCTTGATCGCGGCGAAGGTCTTCTCGATGGCCTTGGCCTGCCCCTGCGCCCGCAGGTAAGCCGCGGCGCGCTCACCCTGGGCCCGCAGCATCCGGGACTGCCGGTCGGCCTCGGCGGCCAGGATCGCGGCCTGTTTGGCGCCCTCAGCCGCCAGGATCTGCGCCTGCTTGGCGCCCTCGGCCTGTGTGATCGCGGCCTGCCGGTTCCCTTCGGCGGTCAGGATCATCGCCCGCTTCTCACGGTCGGCCTTCATCTGCTTTTCCATCGAGGCCTGGATCGACGGCGGCGGGTCGATGCTGCGCAGCTCGACCCGCGCGACCCGCAGGCCCCAGCGGCCGGTCGCCTCGTCGAGGACGCCGCGCAGCTGGCCGTTGATCATGTCGCGGGAGGTAAGCGTCTGCTCGAGCGTCATCCCGCCGACCACGTTGCGCAGGGTGGTGGTGGTGAGCTGCTCGACGCCGACGATGTAGTTGCTGATCTCGTAGACGGCGGCCTGCGGGACGGTGACCTGGAAGTAGACCACGGTGTCGATGTTCAGCGTCAGGTTGTCCTCGGTGATGACCGGCTGCGGCGGGAACGACACCACCCGCTCACGCAGGTCCACCCGGGCGCGCACCCGGTCGATGAACGGGACCAACAGCGTCAGCTGACCGCTGACCGTCCGGCTATATCGCCCCAGCCGCTCGATCACCGCGGCCTCGGCCTGCGGTATCAGGGCGACCGACTTGGCCACCACGATTATGGCGAATATCACCAGGACGGCTAACAACACCAAACCAGCAACCGCACCTTGCACGGGAGTTCCTCTCTCTCACAGCGTCTCTCGCATCCGTTATGGATTGCTCCTGAAGACGACCGCCGTGGCGCCATCGATCTGCAGGACGGTCACCGACTCCCCCGGTTCGTAGACATCGCCCTCGTTGAGCGGACGCGCCGTCCACACCTCGCCGTCGAGCTTCACCTGACCCTCGTCGCGGCCGATCCGCTCGAGCACCAGCGCCTTCTTGCCCTCCAGCGCCTCGATACCCAGCCGCGGCGCGTGCGCCGGTGTCAGCCGCCGCCGCAGCGCAGGGCGCACCAGCACCAACAGCAGGACGGAGACGATGAGGAACACCGTGCCGTTCGCCCAGCCGGGCCAGTCCGTCAGCCAACTTGTGATTGCCGCCGCCAGCGCCCCGCCGCCGAGCATCACCAAAAACATATGGCCGGTGAGCGCCTCCGCACCGGCAAGCACCAGCGCGAATATTAGCCAAAGCACCGCAGCGTGCATGCGGTCAGAATACGCGTGATCCGCCTTTGCCGGGCAAAACAACTACACTGCGGAATCGTGTGGTGTCCCAGTGTCTCGCTGTCCCTGTGGGCCAATGCCTGGCTCGCGGGCAAGGCCGCGCCCGACGACGTGTTGGACGCGTTATCGGTATGGGCTCCAAAGCAATCGGTCACCGCGTATGATGCGGTCGCCGCCGGCCACACCGGGCTGCCGTGGCCGGATGTGAACGACGCCGGGACGGTGACGCTGCTGCAGACGCTGCGCGCCGCGGTCGGCCGATCGACACCCTCCGCGGACGGCGCGGGGCGGCTGCTCGGAACCATCAATGTGCTTTTGCCCGTGCCCGGCGATGTGCGCGGGCTTGCCCCGGGGACGCAGTTCGAGCGCGACGCCCTGGCCGCCGGCGAAGCGATCATCGTCGCCAATCCCAACGATTCCGCCACCGCCGTCGGGCTGGTCCCCGAGTTCTCCTACGACGAAGACGCGGCGGACTTCCCGGAATTGTGCGCGCTGTCCTGGACCGTGTACTCGCTGCCCGGTGCGCCGGTGCTCGACCACCACGAGCTCGGGGACGCCGAATACACGCTGCGGTCCGCGGTCCGATCGGCCGCCGACGCGCTCGGCGCGATCGGCCTCGGATCGGCCGCGGCCGACGTCGAGGATCCGCGCGGACTCGTCGAGCAGTTGCTGGAATCCGCACGGCAACACCGGATTCCCGACCATGCGCCGTCCCGCGCGTTGCGGGTGCTGGAGAACGCCGCCCACGTCGACGCCATCATCGCGGTCAGCGCCGGACTGAGCCGCTCCCCCGACTCGCCGGATCGGTTCACCGCGCCGGTGGTCGCCGTTCCGGAACCGTTCGGCACGCAATCGTCTTCGGAGGCACGCATCGCCAGTGACGCGCTGCGGCCGTTGACCGCCGTCGTGCGGTCGGCGCGAATGGCCGCCGTCACCGCGATCCTGCACTCCGCGTGGGCTGACTAGCCGGCTTCGGCCGCGGCGCAGTGCGGCGGACGGCACGGCGCGCCGTCGACGCTGGCGAGACAACCGGGCACCGGGTCGGGGCCGGTCACCCTGGTGGGGGCGCGGCCGGTGCGCAGCTCGTCGATCAAATCGGCTGCGAGCCGGGCGAATCGGCGATCTGCGTTGGGTGTGGCGGCCCGGGCGAACGCCAGACCCGCCGCCTCGGCCTGGGATCGCAATTCCTCGTCGAGATCCCACACCACCTCGATGTGGTCGGCGACGAACCCGATCGGGCAGACGACGACGGCCG
Source organism: Mycobacterium sp. E3298 (assembly GCF_001666895.1). Classification (NCBI taxonomy): domain Bacteria; kingdom Bacillati; phylum Actinomycetota; class Actinomycetes; order Mycobacteriales; family Mycobacteriaceae; genus Mycobacterium; species Mycobacterium sp. E3298. Next base: position 4,740 of record NZ_LZJB01000148.1, on the reverse strand, counting down.
TCGTGCCCGAGGCGGCCAGCGCCGCGAGATGGTCCTCGACGCTGGGCTCCAGCCACGGCACCTGCGGCGGCCCGGACCGCGATTGCCACGCGAGATCGAAGTCGGCGTAGCCGGCCGCGGCGGCGACCAGCCTTGCGGCGTAGTCGACTTGGCGACTGTAGAGCCTGGGGCCGAGGCGCTGGTCGGCGGCCACCGGCACCGAATGCGCGGTGAACACCAGGCGGGCGCCCTCGGGCACCGTCCGCGCGGCGGCCCCGACGGTGCCGGCGAACATCTCGACGAACAGCGGGTGGTCGAAGTACGGGCGCAGCTTGACCAGCTCGGGCGCGTCCGGCCCGGCGGCCTGCCGCGCCCGGGCGATGTCCTCGGTGTACTGCGTGCAGCTGGAGTAACCGCTCCACGCCGACGTGGTGAACACCGCGGCACGGCGAACCCCGTTGTCCCGCATGGCCGCAACGGTGTCTTCGACGTAAGGTTCCCAGTTGCGGTTGCCGAAGTAAATGGGCAGGTCCAGTTCCGCCCGCAGCTCGCCGATCAGGGCGCGGTTGATGCCGTTGATCGGTGACACCCCGCCGAAATGCAGGTAGTGCTGGGCGACGTCGTCGAGGCGTTCGGGCGGCACGTTGCGGCCGCGGGTGACGTTTTCCAGGAACGGCCGTACCTGCTCGGGGCCCTCCGGCCCGCCGAAGGACAGCAGCAGGACGGCGTCGAATTCCATTGGCGATTAAAGCAGTTGGGTGCTGGCGCCGCCGTCGGCGAAGATGATGGTGCCGGTGGTGGCCGGCAGCCAGTCCGAAAGCAGGGCGCACACCGTCTTCGCCACGGGCGTGGGGTCCTTCATGTTCCAGCCGATCGGCGCCCGCTGGTCCCAGCCCTCTTCCAGTAGCTGCATCTGGGCGCCGGCCTCCTCGCCGAGCGCACCGCCGACGATGGCGGACATCGCCAGGGTCCGGATCGGCCCCGCCGCAACCAGATTCGAGCGAACACCGAACTTGCCGGCCTCGCGGGCCACGAACCGGTTGACCGATTCGAGCGCGCTCTTGGCCACCGTCATCCAGTTGTAGGCCGGCATGGCCCGGCTCGGGTCGAAGTCCATGCCGACGATGGACCCGCCGGGGTTCATGATCGGCAGCAGCGCCTTGGCCAGGGAGGCATACGAGTACGCGGAGATGTGGATGCCCTTGGCGACGTCCTCGTAGGGCGCGTCGAAGAACGGGTTGATGCCCATCCCGGTCTGCGGCATGAAGCCGATCGAGTGCACCACGCCGTCGAGCTTGTTGCCCTCACCGATCTCGGCGGTGACCCGCTCGGCGAGCGTGTCCAGGTGCTCCTCGTTCTGCACGTCGAGTTCGATCAGCGGGGCCTTCTCCGGCAACCGGTCCGCGATGCGCTGGATCAGCCGCAGCCGGTCGAACCCGGTGAGCACCAACTGCGCCCCCGCCTCCTGGGCGACCTTCGCGATGTGAAACGCGATCGACGAGTCGGTGATGATCCCGCTGACCAGAACCCGTTTGCCCTCGAGCAGTCCTGCCATGTCCGTCCTTAATGTCGATGTGTCGGGGCCGAATTCAGTGGCCCATGCCCATGCCGCCGTCAACCGGGATGACCGCGCCGGCGATGTAGCCCGCATCCTCGGACGCCAGGAAGCTGACCGCCCCCGCGACGTCCTCGGCGGTGCCGACCCGCTTGGCCGGGATGAATTCCAGTGCGCCCGCCTGGATCCGCTCGTCGAGCGCGCGGGTCATCTCGGTGTCGATGTAGCCGGGGGCGACCACGTTGGCGGTCACCCCGGCCTTGGACAGCTCGCGGGAAATCGAGCGCGCCATGCCGATCAGGCCGGCCTTGGCGGCCGCGTAGTTGGCCTGGTTTCCGATGCCCCACATGCCCGACACCGACCCGATGAAGATGATGCGGCCGAACCGCTTGCGCTGCATGCTCCGCGACGCCCGCTGGGCCACCCGGAACGCCCCGGTGAGGTTCGCGTTGATGACCTCGGTGAAGCGCTCCTCGGTCATCCGGATCAGGAAGGCGTCTTTGGAGATGCCGGCATTGGACACCAGCACCTCGACGGGCCCCTGGTGCTCCTCGACCTCTTTGAACGCCCGGTCGACGGCCTCGTTGTCGGTCACGTCACACACCACGCCGAACAACCCCTCGGGCGCCCCGGATCCGCGGTGGGTGACGGCCACCTTATGGCCATCGGCGGCCAGCCGCTGCGCGATCGCCAGTCCGATGCCCCGGTTTCCGCCCGTCACCAGGACTGAGCGGGATACGAATGCGGGTTTGCCGCCGGTGGCGGCACTTTCGGTGGTGTTCTCGGTGGCCGTGTCAGTCACCCCGCCAACCTAGCGCCTTGCCGCGGTCGCCCCGAAATCGCCCCGGGCTGAAATGTCCCTCCTACCAGGCCGCGGTCGTAACGCTGTGGCGAGATATCGAACGAAAATCCGCCACCACGTTACGACCGCCTCGACTTGTCGGTGTGACTCAGCACACTTTCGCCATGACGGATCCTTTCGTGGGCAGTGAAGCCCGCGCCGCGCGGCTGGTGACTCGCCATGAGCTCCGAACTCGGTACATTGCGCTGCACCGGGACGTCTACATGCCCAGAGATACGGAATTGACCGCTGTGTTGCGCGCCAAGGCGTCCTGGCTGCGATCGCGGCAACGAGGCATCCTGGCAGGCTTCTCGGCCGCCGCGCTCCATGGTGCTCGCTGGATCGACCCGGCGCGACCTGCCGAGATCATCGATTGCAACCGCCGACAGGCCGCGGGAGTGCGGGTCTGGGAAGAGCGCGTCGAAGCCGACGAGATCACGGTCGTCGACGGGATGCGTGTCACTACGCCGGCCCGTACGGCCCTTGACCTGGCGAAGCGCCATCCGAAGGAAACCGCAGTCGCCGCCATCGATGCCCTCGTGCAGGCGACCGACCTGAAGATGGCCGACGTCGAGCCCCTACTCGAGCGGTATCGGGGGCGCCGGGGAATGAAAGCTGCTCGCGTCGCCCTCGGACTCGTCGACGGTGGGGCGCAATCGCCCAAGGAGACCTGGTTGCGGCTGCTGTTGATTGTGGCCGGGTTTCCGGCTCCGCAGACACAGATCCCTGTGCTCAACGAATGGGGCTGCGTCGTGGCGTATTTGGACATGGGCTGGGACGACATCAAGGTCGCTGTCGAGTATGACGGCGATCAGCATCGCTCGAGTCGCTATCAATACGTCAAGGACGTCCGCCGGCTGGAGACGCTCGAGCGTCACGGGTGGATTGTCGTCAGAGTCATCGCCGAACATCACCGCGACGAAATAATCCGCCGGGTCAGCGAGGCGCGCGCTTCGCGAATGTAACCACACTGCGAAAATCCGGGCCGGCAATCGCAGCCAGCTTACGCTCGCGGGCTGGAACCCTAATTACGTCGGCAGGCGGCGGTTGATGAGCAGGGCCGCGAGCGCGGCGAGCGCCAACACCAGCGCCCCGAGCCGAACCCAGCCCACGCTGGCGTCGCCCTTGATGGTCTCGTAGCCGATCTGCTGCTGCAGCGTCGCGTAGACCGCCTTCAGCTCCGCCAGGCTCGCGGCGTTGTACCAACTGCCGCCGGAGAGCTCGGCGACCTTCTTCATCGTCGTGTCGTCGACGGGAACGGGCTGGCGCTGGTCGTTGATCTCGACGAAGCCGTACGGGGTGCCGAACGAGATCGTCGAGATGGGCACGCCCTGGTCCTTGGCGGTGCGCGCGGCGGTGAAGGCGCCCTTCGGGTTGTCCGGATTGGTCGGCATCGTCTCCTTGCCATCCGAGAACAGCACGATGCGCGCCGGTGGCGGCTTGTCGCCGCCGCCGATCACCGCGCCGACCGTCGCGATCGCCTGCAACGCGGTGAAGATGCCCTCCCCGGTGGCGGTGCGGTCGGCGAACTGCAACTTGTCCAGCGCGTTCTTCGTCGCGTCGCGGTTGGTCGTCGGCGACACCAGCACGGTGGCCGTGCCCGCGTACTCGATCAGCCCCAGGTTGATGCCCGGGGTCAGCTCGTCGGCGAACTGCTTGGCCGCCTCCTGCGCGGCCGCCATCCGGTTGGGCTGCACATCGGTGGCGCGCATCGACTGCGACACGTCGATCACCAGCATCACCACCGCCCGGTTGCGGGGAATGCGGACGTCGTTGGTCGGCCCCGCCATCGCGATGGTGAACAGCACCAGCGACGCCACCAGCAGGATCGCCGGCACGTGCCGCCAGCGCGAAGGGCGTTGGGGCGCAACGCTTTCCAGCAGCTCCATGTTGGCGAAGCGCAGCATCCTTCGCTGCCGCGCCAGCTGCATGAGGATGTACATCGCGGCCAGCCCGAACACGACCAACAGGAACAGGAAGAACCAGGAGTGTGCGAAGCCGGACAGCGATATCGGCCCGAGCAATGGCAGTGTCATAAAACCGTCTTGGTGTGTCTGTGCGCCTCGGTCAAAGTGCCCGTCACTGCCGTCCCGCCATCGCCCCGCGCCGGCGGGACTCGACGAAGCGGACGATGTCGGCGATCCAATCGCGGTCGGTGCGCAGGGTCAGTATCGGCGCCCCGCAGCTGCGCACGGTGCGCGCCACCTCGGCGCGGTGCGCGGCGGCAGCCCTGGCAAAATCGTCGCGCAGCTGGGGATCGATGGTGAACTCGCGGGTGACCCCGGATTCGGCGTCCTGCAGCACGACGTCACCGATGTCGGGCAGCTCGACGTCGCGGGGGTCGAGCACCTCGACGGCCAGCACC
>NZ_LZJB01000147.1:0-4061 GCF_001666895.1 Mycobacterium sp. E3298 | reverse complement strand
GCGGCGCGAGAGCGACCTGGCGGAGCTGAGCCGGCGAATCACCGCCACCGGCGTCACCGGCGTCACCGACGCCACCCCGGACCTCGACGCCGACGACATGGTGTCGCTCGTGGTGGCGCACCGGCACGGCGAGTTCCGGCCACGACCGAGTTTCCTGTCCCCGGGCAAGATCATCCTGCACGACGACCGCCTCGACCTCGACGCCCTGACGGACTGGATCGGAGACCACCACGACACGGGCAGGCCCGTCGCCGTGCACTGCGTGACCGCGGCCCAGCTGGTGGTCACCATCGCCGCGCTGCGGTCGGCCGGCAGCCATCCACGAGATCGGATCGAGCACGCCGCCGTGGTGCCGCAGGACAACGTGGCCGACCTCGCCGAGCTGGGTGTCACCGTGGTGACGCAACCCAACCTCGTTGCCGAGCGCGGCGACCACTACCTCGCCGACGTCCCCACCGCCGAGCAACCCGAGCTGTGGCGGGTGGCCTCCCTGCTGGAGGCGACGGTGCCGGTGGCCCTGTCCACCGACATGCCGTTCGGCCACGGCGACCCCTGGACGGCGATGCGCGCCGCCGTCCACCGCACCACTGTCAGCGGCGCCGTGCTGAACCCCAACGAATGTGTCTCCGCCCGAGAGGCTTTGACGATGTTCCTCGGCCGGCCGGACCGGCCGGGCCAGCCGCGCACCGTGGCGGTCGGAGAGCCGGCGGACCTCTGTGTGCTGAGCGAGCCGCCGGCGACGGCGCTGGCCGAGCTCGACGCAGGCATGGTGGCGGCCACCATCATCGGCGGTGAACTCGTCTACTTCTCGATGTGACCGGCGATCACGGCGCGGTGGCCAGGGCGGCGCGCAGCATTGCACACTGGCTGTCGAAAAAACGCTGCGACACTTGCGCTTTGGGCACGATCAGGTCGAAGCCGTGGAAGGCGCCCGGGATCGTCTCGACCTGGCACGGCACCCCGGCGGCCGTCAGCCGGTCCGCGTACGCCAGGTCCTCGTCGTGGAACAGGTCATGCGTGCCGACTCCGATCCAGGCCGGCGGCAGCCCGCTCAGGTCGTCGCGCCGCCCCGGCACCGCGACCTGCGGGTCGGCGTCGCCGAGATACGCCGACCAGCCGAACTGGTTGCTGCGGTTGTCCCACAGCCGATAGTTCGAGCTGGGGGCGGTGGCCGAACTGCGGTCGTCGAGCATCGGATACGTCAGCAGCTGGAACGCGGGGCTCACCTCGGCGCGGTCGCGGGCGAGCAGCGCCAGGGCCGCGGCCAGGCCGCCGCCGGCGCTGGCCCCGCCGATGGCCACCCGGTACCGGTCCACGGACGGCAGATTCGCCAGCCAGGTCAACGCCGAATAGCAGTCCTCCAGCGGCACCGGGTACGGATGTTCGGGCGCCAGGCGGTATTCCACCGATGCGACGGTGATGCCCAGCCGGCGGCTGAACCCACTGCAGAGCCGGTCGTCCTGTTCGGCGGTGCCGATCACGTATCCGCCGCCGTGGATCCACAGCAGCGCCGGGGCCGGTCCCGCGACGCCGGCCGGCCGGAACAGCCGGACGCCGGCCCCCGAACCCAGCGTGATGACCTCGACATCGCGGACGGGCTTGCTGAGGCGGCTGCGCAACGCGATCCCGGCCCGCATCAGCGGCAGCGTGCGGGGACCGACGAGTCGGCGCGGGGCGAATCGGGCGATCCGCTGCAGGTCAGGGTGAACATCGGCGTTCGGCACCGCATCAGTATCACCGACGCGGAAAACCGCGCGGCCTGCTATCAGTGATACGCGGGGGTCGGACATGGGAGGCAAACGTGACCGGGAACGTCCCGAGGCTCGCTGCGCGGTTCGTCGACACCGCGCTCGGCAAGATACGCGTGCAGGTCAGCCCGGGCACCGGCGCCGCGGTGCTGCTGTGGCCCAGCCTGTTGATGACCGGGGACCTGTGGTCCGGCCAGGCCGCCCGGTTCGGGGCGAGCCACCGCCTGGTGCTGATCGACCCGCCCGGCCACGGCGGCAGCGAGCCGCTCCGGTCGGCCTTCACGTTCACCGACTGCGCGAGCTGCGTCGTCGACCTGCTGGACGGGCTCGGCATCGAGAAGGCCCACTTCGTCGGCAATTCCTGGGGCGGCATGATCGGCGCCACGTTCGCGGCGCTGCACCCCGATCGCCTCGACCGCGCCGTCCTGATGAACTGCACGGCGTCGAAGGCGGGCGCCGTTCAGAAGGCGAAATACGCGGCCATGTTGCGCGCGGCGGCGCTGCTGGGCGGCATCCGGCCGCCCCTGACGCGGTCGGCCCTGCGCGCGTTCCTCGGCCCGACGACGCTGCGCGCCCGGCCGGACGTGGTCGAGACCGTGCGCGCCGGCCTGCGGGCGGTCGACATCGATTCGGCCCGCTGGGCGGTCCGCAGCGTGGTCCCCGCCCGGCCCGACCAGCACGCGCTGCTGGGAACCATCGCGGCCCCGGTCCTGGTGGTCGCCGGCGCGGAGGACGCCACTTTTCCCGTCGCGGAGACTCGGGCCATGGCGGAGTCGATCCCCGGTGCGTCGTTTCGCGTGCTCGACGGCATCGCGCACCTGGCGGCGCTGGAAGACCCCGCCCGGGTCAACGACGTACTTGAGGCCTTCCTGTTCGGCGCCCCCGCTTGATCCGCGAGAACGCGTGTGGCAAGGGAGTTCTGCCGAATCCCCGGCGGGACTGAACCATTCCGCGCCCTGGCGCGTAGCCCAAAGGCGGTGGATTAGCCGCACGAAGATCGGGGTATCGGTGGAATGCTGGCGAGCGCGGCACGCGTCAGCGTTTCGTCGTCGCAACGTCCCTCACCGGGACCGAGCGTGGACCGCCCGGGCGGGCAGGACGCGAGGGACGTGAATGCTGGGTCATCTCTACGATCAGGCACTCGGCGGCGAGCGATGTTGGATTCGCCACGACGACGGGGAGCTGCGGCCGCTCCCGGCGCACCGCTGGTTGGGGGTGCGATGTCCCGACGACGTATGTCCCGGTGATGGATCTGAGGACGCCTTCGACGAAGTCTTCGACGAAGCCGTCACCCAGATGTGCACCGGGCCGACGATCGAATTGGGTTGCGGCCCGGGCAGACTGGTGGCCCGGCTGATCCAGCGGGGGATACCGGCCCTGGGCATCGACCGCTCCGTCGCCGCGATTCGGCTGGCGGGACGCGGCGGCGCGCCGGCCCTGCTGGGCGATGTGTTCGACCCGCTGCCCGGCATGGGTCTTTGGCAGACGGTATTGCTGGTCGACGGCAACGTCGGCCTCGGCGGAGACCCGTGCCGCATCCTGGGACGGGCGGCAGAGCTGCTGGCCCGGGGCGGGCGGTGCGTCGCCGAATTCGACGCCGAGAACATCGGCATCCGTGCGCGCTGGGTCCGGCTGGAGTCCGCGGGCGAGGTCGGACCCTGGTTTCGGTGGGCGTCGGTCGGCGTGGACAGCGCCGCGGCGCTCGCGGCGCAGGTCGGTCTGACGCTGACCGGTCTCCGTCTGATCGGCGATCGCGTAATCGCGTGTCTGGCGTCCATGTGAGCGTGTCGCGGCCGGCCGTCTCTTGGTCGAATGGCAAACGCCGCCGTCTCCGCGAGCACGGCAAATCGGCACACGGCAACCGCAGCCCCAGCGTGTTTCCGACGCCGGATGATGGGTCGACGCAAACGTCAGTTTCGGACCTGGCCCCGGGGGTACGCTGCCCTCACACGACGGCAAGGAGGCCGAGTATGACTTCGTGCGCGAAATGGTTGCTGCGGGCACGTCCCGGCGACTACGCGCTGGCCTTGAGCGTCGCGGGTGCGTCGCTGCCGGTGGTCGGCAAGCACCTCGAGCCCCTGGGCGGCCTCACGGCGATGGGCATCTGGGGCGCCCGGCACGCACCCGACTTCCTCTCCGGCATGACCAAGCCGCGTCAGGCGAAGGAAGCCGCCGAGTCGCTGCGCGGCGATGACGTCAGCATTCAGGACGTGTCCGTCGCGGCGCTGCGGGGCATCGTGTCGGCCGCCGACCTGGAGCTGGAATGGCCCGCGGCGGTACGGACGCCGCCGATCTGGGACGCGATGCGCCAGC
>NZ_LZJB01000146.1:0-8556 GCF_001666895.1 Mycobacterium sp. E3298 | reverse complement strand
CTTGCTTCTTCTGCGCCGCGGTCATCGAACCGGTGAGCAGGGCCACGCGCGTAGCGTTGTCCGCGCCACCGAGCTGGCCGGCCATCGCCAGCGGGCCCAGCACGTCATTGATGGACCTAAGGTGTTGGGCCGCGAGTACTTCCGTCGGCGCGAGCAGCACGCACTGGTAACCGGCGTCCACCAGTTGCAGCATCGCCAGCACCGCGATGATCGTCTTGCCCGACCCGACCTCGCCCTGCAGCAGGCGGTTCATCGGCCGGGTTGCCGAGAGTTCCCCGGCGAACACGTCGAGCACCTCGCGCTGCCCGGCGGTCAGCTCGAACGGCAAGCGCCCCAACAGTTCCGCGGACAAGCCGTCGGGGCGCGGCGGCGCCGGGGGTCCCGATTCCGACAGCTCGCTGTGCCGGCGGGTGACCAGCGCCCACTGCAACCCCACGGCCTCGTCGAACGTCAGCCGCTCCCGCGCCCGCCGCCGCGCCGACTGGTCTTCGGCGAGGTGGATGTCGCGCAACGCGCGGTCCTCGGAGACCAGGCCGTGGCGGCTGCACAGGTCCGCTGGCAGCGGGTCGTCCACCGGGTCCAGGACGTCGAGTACCTGGCGCACGCACCTGAAGATGTCCCAGCTCTGCACCTTCGTGGTCGCCGGATAAATCGGAAAGAAAGCGCGCTCAAACGCCGCCATCTGCACCTCGCCGGTGGTGGCCTGGGAGGCGATCGCGATGTTCTTCAGCGAGCTGGTGCCACGGTTCTTGCCGTCCGGGGAATCGAGGATGAGGAAGGCCGGGTGTGTCAGTTGCATGACGTTCTTGAAGAATCCGACCTCCCCGGACAGCATCACCTTGGTGCCTTCGGTCAGGTCCTTCTTCAGATAATTCGCGTTGAAGAAGGTGGCGGTCACCTTGTTGCGGCCGGCGCCGAGGGTGATGCGGTGGCAGACCTTCTTCGGGGTCTTCTTCATCGGCCAGGTCTTGGTTTCGGTGATCGTGTCGACGATGGTGATGTGCTCGCCGGCCGGTGGGCGCTGGTCGTCGGCGTCCCACCGGGTCGCGCCCTCGGTGTAGCTGCGCGGGTAGTGGCGCAACAGATCGTCGACGGTGCGAATGCCCAACTCTTCTGCCAGCTGATCGGCCGCCTTGGCGCCCACCACGAAGTCCAGCCGGTCGGCCAGCGACGCCACGGCTACTCGACCCCGATCAACAGCGCGTCACCGCGATGGCCGGTGCGGTAGGTGACCAGCTCGGTGCCCGGGTGGTGGTCGTGCATGTGCTTTTGCAGGGTGTCGCTCACGGCCGCGACGTCCTCGTCCGATTCGACGGCGGCGCCGACCAGGACCGTCACCAGGTCCCCGCCGGACGCCAGCAACAGATCCAGCAGGCCGATGGCCGCCCCGATCGCGTCTGCCGCCACGATCAGCACCTCGTCGCCCGCGATGCCCAGCCCGTCGCCCGGCTGGCAGCGGCCGGCCCAGGTCAACGCGCTTTCGGTCGCGATGCGCACGGACGCGTGCCGGGCCGCACCGGCGGCGCGGGCCATGGTGTAGCCGTCGTCCACCGCCTGCCGGCCGGTTTCGTGCACGGCCAGCGCTGCCAGCCCCTGCACCATCGACGCCGTCGGGATCGGCACGACGTCGATCCCCCAGCCGATCGCCGCGGTGCACCCCGCCACCAGCTCCTCGGCGGGCACGTACCCGTTGGGCAGCACCATCACCTGCGCGGCGCCGGTGTCGATGACCGCGCGCATCAGCTGGTGCGCGCTGATGTTCACCGTGTCGCCGGCGGACGGATCGCGCCGCAGCACGCACGCGCCCTCCCCGCCGAACAGCTCGGCGGCGCCCTCGCCATCGACGACGGCCAGCACCGCCCGCTCCCGCGTCCAGCCGCCGACCGGCAGCCCGGCGGCGCCCGAGCTCAGCGCCGAGATCACGATGCGGCTCAGCCGCCCCGCCGCGAGCCCCGCCTCGACCGCCGCGCCGGCGTCGTCGGTATGCACATGCACCGAGTAGGTGCGCTCGGCCGACGACGTCGCGGCCGCGATGCCCACGGAATCGCCCAGCTCCCCGAGCCGGTCCCGCAGCGCGTCCGCGGCGGCCGCATCGCAGCCGTCCAAGCGGTACATCACCTCGAATTGCGGCGCGGGGCGCTCGGCGGCGGCGTCCGGTTGCGGCGTCCGCGGCGACAGCTCGTACACGGTTCGGGCGGGCGCCTGACCGGTGACGGTGGTGCGCAGGGCGTCGAGCAGGACGAGCAAGCCCCGGCCACCGGCGTCCGCGCCGTCGGCGTCGGCGAGCACGTCGAGCTGCTCGGTCGTCTTCTCCAGCGCGACGACCGCGGCGTCTCCGGCGGCGATGATCGCCGGGGTGAGCCCGTCCCCGGCCTGGGCGCACTCCCCGACGGCGTCGGCCGCGGACCGCAGCACGGAGACGATGGTCCCCGGGATTTCCTCCCCGCCCATCGAGGCGATGACCAGGTCCACGCCGCGCCGCATCGACGCCGCCAGAAGGGCGGCATCGATGTGCGGCAGCTCACCGCCGCAATCGGCGGCCGCGACGGCGGTGACGTCGGCGATTCCGCGCAGAATCTGCGACAGGATCACCCCGGAATTTCCGCGCGCGCCGTTCAGGGCGCCGGCCGACATCGCGGCGGCGGCCCGGGCGACGCAGGCCGAGCCGCCCTCGGAATTCAGCCCGGCGTTCGCCTCGGCCAGTGCCGAACGCATCGTGAACAGCATGTTGGCGCCGGTATCGGAGTCGGCGACCGGGAAGACGTTGAGCCGGTTGATCTCGTCGATGTGGGTGATGAGGTCGCTGACGGCGGTGTGCGCCCAATCCCGCAGGGCGATCGCGTCGAGCAGACGTTCCGACGTTCCCAGTGTCAGCCACCTCCTCCACAACCCGCCCCCCGGTGGGCGCCAGCGTAGCCCGGCGACCCGGGCGACGGCCGCCCGTGACCACCACCCCGCGGGCGGGTCGATCCGACCCATTGAGCCTAGCCAGACGGGCCGACAGTGGTGGTGATCGTTTTGGTGGTTGCCACCGGAGTCGGTATCCTGGTTGGGCCCGGGTCAGCCCGGGCTTTCCCGGCCCCGTGTCAGACCGCCGAGCCGGACCCCCGAGATTTGAGGAGCTTGAACCATGGCCGCTGTGTGCGACATCTGCGGGAAAGGCCCCGGCTTCGGCAAGTCGGTGTCGCACTCCCACCGCCGCACCAGCCGCCGGTGGGACCCCAACGTCCAGACCGTGCACGTTGTCACCCGCCCGGGCGGCAACAAGCAACGCCTCAACGCCTGCACGTCCTGCATCAAGGCCGGCAAGGTCGTCCGGGGCTAGGGGCGATCGCAAGCGCTCCGTAGCCGGGCGCTGCGGGTCGCCACCATCGCGGCTAGTCCGGGCTACATCACCACATGCCCGGCGTCGACGGGTATCGACACGCCCGTCACGTAGCGGGCGCGGGGACCGACCAGCCACAGCACCGCTTCGGTCACGTCCTGCGCTTCGACCAACGGCACGTCGGGCAGCAGCATCTGCGAGACGGCCGGGTTCGGGTTCTCCAGCATCCGGTTGACGACGAAGTCATTGAGGATCATCGGGGTCATGACGCCGCTCGGGTGCACCGAGTTGACCCGGATCTTGTGTGGCGCATAGGCGTTGGCCGCCGACCGCATCAATCCCACCACCCCGTGCTTGGACGCCGCGTAGGCGAACATCGCCGCACTGCCGTCGCCGCCCCGGCCTGTCAGCCCCTGCGACGAGCTGACCAGCACGATCGACCCGCCCTGCCCCTTGCGGATGATCGACGGCACCGTCGCCAGCAGTGTGTGCCACACGCCCTTGAGGTTGGTGTCGACGATCGTGTTGAACACCGGTTCGGAATGGGCTTCCGGGTCACCGATCGCCACCACGCCGGCGTTGGCGACGACGATGTCCACCTCCCCGAGTTCGTCGATGCCGCTTTGCACCGCGGCCTGAAGTTGCGGCAGGTCGCGGACGTCGGCGACGACGGGGACTACCTTGCGGCCCGCGGCTTCGACCAGCCGGGCGGTCTCTTCGAGCTCCGATTTGGTGCCCAGCGGGTAGGGAATCGCGTCGATATCGGCGCAGATGTCGACCGCGATGATGTCGGCGCCCTGTTCGGCGAAGGCCACCGCGTGACTGCGGCCCTGGCCGCGCGCCGCACCGGTGATGACGGCGACCTTGTTGTCGAGTTCACCCATGGCTACACCTCCAGCTTCGTGCCGGTCTCTTGCTCGGCGAAGGCCACCAGGCGGGCGGCCGCGCCGTAATCACACGCGACCGGCGACCGGCCGATCAGCACCGGCCCGCCGCGCAGGCCGAACCTCCCGGTCACCCCGACGTAGCTGCCGGGCGGCAACGGTCCGCTGATGCAGTACAGCGTGGGGGCCGCGCCCTCGTCGATGTCGTTGGCCAGCCGGTCGGCCACCACCTTGACCACCTTGTGGGCGGCCGCCATCAGCGGCGAGTCGCCGAGCTGGGACAGGTTCGACGCCACCCAGCCCGGATGGGTGAGCTGGGCGACCACCGGCGACCCGGCCGCACGCAGCCTGCGGTCCAGCTCGAGGCCCCAGAGCATGACCGCGAGCTTGGACTGCGCGTAGGCGCCCAGCCGGGTCCATTTGTGCCGGCGCAGGTGCAGGTCGTCCAGGTGCAGCGTCGCCGACCGGTGCGCGTCGGAGCCGACGTTGATGATCTGCGAGCGCACCCTGGGCAGGAGCAGGTTGGTCAGGGCGAACGGGCCGAGCAGGTTGGTGGCCAGGGTCTTCTCGAATCCGTCGACGGTTTCGGTGCGCCGTTCGGTCAGGGCGCCGGCGTTGTTGATCAGGATGTCGACGTCGTCGTCGATCGAACTGGCGAAGGCGCGCACCGAGGCCTGGTCGGCGAGGTCGACCCTGGCCACCGCGGTCGAGCCGCCCATCTGGGTGGCGCGTTGCTCGCCCAGCTCGGTGTTGCGCACCGCCATGATCACGTGTGCGCCGGCTTTGGCCAGGGCGCGGGCGGTCCCGAGCCCGACGCCGTTGGTCGCTCCGGTCACGACGATTCGTTTGCCGGTCAGGTTGCCGAGCCGGCTCGGCGTCCAAGGTAGGGTCACGGCGATCAAGAGTAATGGTCGGTTCTATGTAAATTGGACCGGTTCTGCCACCATTGTTCGCGGAAGCGGAGGACATGGGTTCGACGGGTGGTCCACATGAGTGACAGCGCAACAGAAATCACCAACCTGATCTACACCTACGCCGAGCTTCTCGACGGTGGCGACCTGGACGGGGTCGCCCGGCTCTTCGAGCACGGCCGCATCTGCGGCGTGGAGAACGGGCCACCGGAGACGGTGTTCGCCGGCGCCGCCCGGGTGCGCGAGATGTATGAGATGGCCACGCGCATCTACGAAGACGGCACCCCCAAGACCAAGCACAACACCACCAACGTGCAGCTGCACATCGACGAGGCGGCGGGGACCGCCCGCAGCACGTCCTACTACTGCGTCACCCAGGCCACCCCCGACCTACCGCTGCAGGTGATCGTGACGGGGCACTACAAGGACACGTTCCACCGGGTGGATGGCGCCTGGCGGTTCGACAGCCGCACCATGTTCGTCGACCAGGTCGGCGACGTCAGCCGGCATTTGAAGTTCTGAGCGGGTCGGCTACTTACGTTGGACGAAAATACTTTTGAAAAGCGCACCGAAAGAAGAGCGCATGCCTGATGACCCCGTCGCGACGGCCTCGCAGCACGAACAGGAGTTGGCCGCACTCGAGCTGATCGAGCACCCGGTCGTCAAGGCCGCTTATCAATCGGTGGCCGAGACCTGGCTGGGCCGGGCCAAGGCGTCGCAGGCGATGCGGGAGCGGTTCGACGACGCGTTCGCCGAGGTGATGTTCTCGGCGGCGGTGTGGTCGTCCAACCAGGACAAGCTGCGGCCCAAGGTCAGCTGTATCACGCGGCTGGCGCACCCCGTCGACGGCCGGCGCATCCCCGGATCACGCTGGGGCATCGACAATCCCGACAGCGTGTACCGGGTGATCCCGATCTCCGGCGACGAGCGCTACGAAATCCGCGGCAGGGTGGGCGAGCACCGGATGACCGAGAACTACTTCACGCTGTGGGACGCGCGCATGGGCACCGTCGGCGTGCTCAACGGGCGCACCATGCGGGTCGACTCCGACGGCAGCTTCACCATCACCGTCGACTCCGACCCCGCGGGCGGGCGGCCCAACCACGCGCAAACCACCCCCGAGGCGCACGAGTTCTACATCCGCGACGTGCTGCTGGACTGGGGCAGGGACGACCCCAATCACCTTGAGGTGCAACGCCTTGGCGGGCCGCCGGCCGCACCGGCGCGCACGCTCGACGAGCAGGCCGAGGCCACCGCGGCGATGATGGACTACTTCGCCAACTTCACCGGCAAGCTCAGCCACGGCGTGTACAAGATGCCACCCAACCATTTCAACCTGGCCTGGTCGGCCGACAAGGCCGGCGCGATGCGCAACCAGGTCTACGTCATGGGTCGCTTCGACCTCGCACCCGACGAGGCATTCGTGGTGGACCTCAACGACGGTGGGGCCGAATACTTCACGGTGCCGCTGAGCAACATCTGGGGCACCACGCTGGACATCCTCGACCGCACCGGCAGCCTCAACAAGGCGCAATCGCTGGCCAACGAGGACGGCAGCTACACATACGTGATCGCGCCGACCGACCCCGGAGTGGCCAACTGGATCGACTCCGACGGCCTGCTCGAGGGCATTCTGACCCTGCGCATGGCCGAATTCGGTGAGGCGGGTCCCCGCGAAGACCTCGGCGCGCGCGGCCGGGTGGTCAAGCTGGACCGCCTCGACGCCGAGGTGCCGCAACTGCCATCGGTGAGCCCGCAGGAGCGCGCGGCGCAACTCGCCGACCGGCGCAGCGCGTATCTGCGGCGCCTGCCGGAAGGGTCGGCCTGAGATGGCGCGCTGGCTGATCACCGGATGCTCGACCGGCTTCGGTCGCGAAATCGCCCGCGCCGCTTTACAAGCGGGCCACAGCGCGGTGGTGACCGCGCGGCGCGCCGACTCGGTGCGCGATTTCGCCGACGAGTTCGGTGACCGGGCGAGGGCCGTCACGCTCGACGTGACGGACCCCGAGCAGATCGCGGCGGCGGTGGCGGCGGCCGACGCGACGTTCGGCGGCATCGACGTCCTGGTCAACAACGCCGGCCACGGCTACCTTGCCGCCGTCGAGGAGGGCGAGGACGCCGAGGTTCGACAGCTGTTCGAGGTCAACTACTTCGGCGCGGTCAACATGATCAAGGCGGTGCTGCCGGCGATGCGCGCCCGTCGCTCCGGGCACATCATCAACATGTCCTCGATGACCGGCCTGGTCGCCAATCCGCCGAACGCCTATTACTCGTCGACGAAGTTCGCGCTGGAGGCGATCACCGAGGCGCTCGCCACCGAGGTGCGGCCGCTGGGGATCAAGGTGACCGCCATCGAGCCGGGCGCCTTCCGCACCGACTGGGCGACGCGATCGATGAAGGAGTCGAGTACCCCGATCGCCGATTACGTCGACGTGGCGGCGCGCAAGGACCTGATCAAGCAGTTCGCCGATCATCTTCCCGGTGATCCGAGGAAGGTCGCCGAGGCCGTGCTGATGGTGACCACGCTCGACGAGCCGCCGCTGCGGCTGCTGCTGGGCCGTGACGTGCTCAAGGCCATGCGCGACAAGCTCGCCGCGCTGTCATCGTCGATCGAAGAGTGGAAATCCGTCACCAAGGACGTGAACTTCGCGGATTAGCGGCGACTTTGGGTGTCATCAGAGGTCCTCACTCGTCGAGGAACACGGCGTGCTCGTCCACCGCGTCGCGCCCGATGCGCAACCTGTTGGCGGGGAAATCGGGGTCGGAGTAGCCGATGGACAGGCCGCACAGGATGTTCAGCTCCGGCGGAATGTTCAGCTGCTCGCGCACCACGTCGGGGTACCCGGCGATCGCCACCTGCACGCAGCTTCCCAACCCGCGCGCGGTCAGGGCGAGCAGCAAGGTCTGCAGGAACATACCCACTCCCATGCTGTCGGCGTAGCCGAGGTCGCGATGCATGCACACGATGGCACCCAGCGGGGCGCGGAAGAACTCCCAGTTGCGCAACACGGCGATACGCCGCGCCTCGCTGTCGTGGCGGGCGATGCCCATCGAGCCGTACACGTGTGCGCCGGTGTCGCTGCGGAAATGGGCGAACTCGGCAGGCAGCTGCGGTACCCGGGGCGGTTCGGCGCGGGCCTTTTCCAGCATCGCGGTCACCAACCGGTCGCGGGCGGCGCCGGCGACGAAAACCAGGTGCCATGGCTGCACATTGGAGTTCGACGGCGCGCGCATGGCCAGCTCCAGCGATTCCCGCACCAGGTGGCGCGGCACTGGGTCGGGCAGGAACAGCCGCGTCGAATGCCGCTCCCGGATGGTGTCTTCCAAGTCGTACATAGCTTCATGGTGTCAGGCCCGCGGCGATCGTGAGCGCGGCGGAGCCGGGCGAAACGGGTCGTTACGTCAAACGGGTTCGTCGTCGTCGGTGTCGCGGAGG
>NZ_LZJB01000145.1:0-10165 GCF_001666895.1 Mycobacterium sp. E3298 | reverse complement strand
TCACCTGCGACAGCGAGCCGTCGGGCATGACGTGCACCGACAGCAGCACCGGGCACTACTTCCGGGTGTCGCGGGATTCCTACGACCTCGGCTGAAAGCAACCATACAAAATAGTATGGTACGGTCGGCGCCATGTCCGCGGTCGACACACACCCGACGTACGGGATCACCGACGACTTCGTCGCCCGGTTGGCCGAGCGCGCCGAGGAGGCCGAACGGCTGCGCCGGCTGCCCGCGGCGACGGTCGACGAGTTCCGGCAGACCGACCTGTTCCGGCTGTTGCTGCCCGCCCGGTTCGGCGGCATCCAAGCCTCGTTTCCCGAACTGCTGCAACCGATTCGGCGGATGGCGCACGGCTGCGCGTCCAGCTCCTGGACGCTGGGCTTCTACGCCCTGCACAACTGGATGCTCTCGCTGTTCGACATGCGGGCCCAGGAGGAGGTGTTCGCCGCGGGGCCGGTGCTGGCACCCGCTCCCCTGGCCCCCACCGGCCGCGGCACCCCGGCCGACGGCGGGGTGCGCCTGACCGGCCGGTGGTCGTGGGCGACGGGCGCGATGGACGCCGACTGGATGATGGTCGGGGCGCTCGTCGAGCGGCCGGACCGCATCGATCCGGCGCTGGTGCTGCTGCCCGCGGCGCAGGTCGAGGTCGTCGACACCTGGCACACCGCGGGCATGCGCGGCACCGGCTCCCACGACGTCGTCGTCACCGACGCCCTCGTCCCCGAGCACCGCCTGGTCGCGGTGGCCGACATCTACGGCGGGACGGCGCCGGGTGCGCGGGCACATGACGCGCCGACGTATCGGTGGCCGATGGTGCCCGCGCTGGCGCTGGTGGCGTCGATGCCGGTGCTCGGCGCCGCCGAACGGGTGACCGAGCTGTTCGCTGAGCGCCTGGGCGAGCGCGTGCTGGCGTACAGCGGTGTGGCGCAAAAGGATCAGCCGGCCGCCCAGATCCGGCTGGCGAGCGCGCGGGTGCGGTTGCGGGCGTTGCGGGCGCTGGTCGACGAGACGGCCGGCGGCATCGACCGGATGGTGAGTGCCGGCGAGCGGGTGGGCCGCTCGGTGCGGGCCGAGGCCCGGCTGGCGGCGGCCCACACCGTGCACGAGAGCAAGGCGATCATCGCCGATCTGGTGGAGGCCTCGGGGGCCAGCGCGCAGTTCCTGTCCAACCCGCTGCAGCGCTTCAAGCGCGACGTGGACATCGCGGCGGGGCACGTGGTGTTCGATTACGACGTGAGCCGAGAGTTGGCCGGGGCGTTGGCGATTGGGGCCAAGATCTCCCCGATCGCGATGGTCTAGTCCTTGAGCATCAGCTCGAGGAAGCGTTCCCGTTGCGCCGACTGTTGCGCCTGCTGGGCGGAGCCGGCCAGGTGCAGCAGGCCGATGCCGGCGGCGAACGTCAGCTGGGCGCGCAGCTTGGCGTCCTCGGCGCCGAAGCCGTAGTCGCTGTAGGCCTTGGTGACGGCGCGCAGCAGGCGCCGGTCGGCGGCGCGGATGTTGGCGGCGGCGACCGGGTCGGTGCGGGCCCATTCGCGCATCGCGCGTTCGAGCGTCCAATGTCCCGGGCTGGTCAGCGCGGTCATCATGGCGGACAGGCGTTCTCGCGGGGGCAGCGCGTCGAGTTCGGCCAGCGACCGCCGGTCCTTGTCCAGGAAGGTGTTCCAGGAGTCGACCAGCGCGTTTCGGTAGCTGTCCATGTCGGCGAAGTGCCAGTAGAAGCTGCCGCGGGTGACGCCGGCCTGTTGGCAAAGGCGCTCGATCTTCAGGGCGCGCACCCCCTGCTCGGCGAGCAGCGTGTAGCCGGCCTGCAGCCAGTCCTCGACGGTCAGGCGCGGGGGCTTGCGCGCGGTCACAAGCTGCAAGGTTACGGGTGGGCGCGGCCCGGGGTGGGTCATCGCGCCGGCTGCCCCCTCCCCGGCCCCGGTGAATTCCTCCCGAACACGCGGCGAACCCGTGGGTCTGGCTATGGCATGCGTGTAATGTCCGGGTTTGCTAGCCGAGAAATTCCTGTTAACTCTTGGCCGTTTTGCTCGGCCGAAGGATCAGGGGGTGCCGTGACCGAGGTGTCCGAGCGGTCGGCGGCGATCGATGCCGACGAGGTCGTGGTGTCCTTGCAGGACGAGTCGCTGCTGCTCGGCGGTGACCCCGCCGCCGTCGAGTCTTATCTGAGCAAGCTGCGCGCGACCGCCGGGCAGGGGTTGCGCGTTACCGGCATCGACAGCGCCTCGTTGGCGAACGCGGCGATCGCCGGGCTGGCCTCGCTGCTGGCCGACTCCGGCAAGTACGTCCAGCTGCACCGCGACACCGTGGAGGCGCTGAAGGAAGGCAACCTGGTCCCGGTCGCCGACGGCTTTTTCCGGTTGACGACGGGCGCCGATGACGTCTTTGCCTATCTGCAGTGGCGACCCGAGCTGCTCGGTCCCGAGGTGATGCTGTCGGCGCAGATGCTCGCGGTGCAGATGGCGTTGAAGTCCGCGGTCGCCGAGGTCGAGGACGCCGTCCGGCGGGTGGAGGACAAGGTCGAGGCGGTGCTCGAGGTCGCCAGGGCGCAGCGCGCCGGCGACGTCCTGGGCAACAGCCTGACCGTCTCGCGGATGGTCGAGTCGCTGGAGAAGTACGGGTCGCTGCCCGATGCGTACTGGGATTCGGTCGCCGCGCTGGGGCCGGCGCTCAATGTCGCCGTCTCGCAGCTGCGCAATCACGTGAGCCGCGTCCTGGCGTCCTTCGATCACGGCCTGCCCGTGCAGCAGCGCGCCGCGAAGCTGCGAAATGCCATCGGCGACAACCGGCTTGGCGACACCCTGAGCCTGCTGGTGATCGCAGAGGAGGCGCTGCACAAGTGGCAGCGGCTGAACCTCGCGCGGATCGAGACCAAGGAGCCCGATCAGCTGCTGCGGGCGATCGACGAGGCTCGCGAGCTCGTCGACCATCACTTGCGCGAAGACCTCGACATCTACCGGAGCGCGAAAGAAGTGCTCGACCGCTTCGGGCAGTCCAAGGCGGTCGACGGCTTCCGGTTCTGGGCGGTGCGCGAGCTGGCCAAGCAGGGCGTCGTCCTGCGCGACGAGCTCGACCGCTTCGCGAAGGCGCGCCAGCACCAGGTGGAGACCTGGGAGGACTTCCACATTCCGAGTGTCTTGGACGCTGCCTTGGCCACGCTGGGGGCCGTCGGCGGCGTCACCGGCCGGGCGTTCGTGGCCGTCGGCCGCGGGGTCGTCTACTTGGGCGGGCACGTCGTGGGGCCGTTCCGCGGGCGTGGTGATGACGGCTCTGAAGCCGGCAGCTCTGATCTCGAGGAACACCAGCCGGCGTGCTGAGCAGCCGTCGTTGACTGCGGTCGAGGCCGCCTCGATACTCCACCAGTACGGCCGCCGGCGCTTCCCGGCGCTTGGCCCGCGAAGGAGGTCGGCGTGATCGATTTGGGGCTCTCGGGCAAGCGTGCGGTGGTGTCGGGCGCGGGCTACATCCCCGAGCGTGCGGGCCACGGCTGGTTCACGTCGCTGGCCCTGGCCGACGCGGGCGCCTCGGTGGCCTGCATCGACATCGACGAGCGGCGCGCGGAACAAGTTGCCGGCGAGATCGTCGGCCGGGGTGGTCACGCCGTCCCGATCGTCGCCGACATGACCGACCCCGAGCAGGTCGGCCGGGCGATCGACGACGTCGAGGCGGCGCTGGGCGGGATCGACGTGTGCGTCGACATCATCGGCGGCGCGACCTGGTCGAAGGTCGAGGACTTCACGCCCCAATTGTGGGACGCGGCAATCCATTACAACCTGACCCAGGTGTTCTACCTCTTTCAGGCCGCCGCCAGATACATGATTGGTCAGGGCAGCGGCGGCTCGTTGGTGGCGATCGCCTCGGTCGACGGCATCGCCTCGGCGACCTACCACGCCGCCTACGGCGCGGCGAAGGCCGGCGTCATCTCGCTGGTCAAGACGTTCGCAGATGAGCTGGGGCGGTACGGCATTCGCGCCAACGCGGTGGCGCCCGGCAATGTGGGCTCGGGCAACGAGGACCAGCCGCCCGGCGAGTATGCCGTCAACGGGATCAATCCGCTGGCGGCGCCACGCGCGCATGACATCGCCAACGCCGCGTTGTTCCTGTCCTCCGAGCTGGCCGCCCGCATCACCGGTCAGACCCTCGTCGTCGACGGCGGTGCCACCATCCGCCAGCTGTGGGGGTTGGGCGAATCGATGATCCCTTCGGACCCGGAGGCCGCTTTGCCGAACTTTATGCGGCCCGGGCCGTCGGGCTAACGCTGGTGGATGAGCGGCAAGCCCGCCACCGAGCTTCTCCCCTTCAGCACGTACGGCGCCGTGATCGAGCCGATGTAGATGTCGCGCATATCCGGCCCGCCCCACGCGATGCTGGTCGGGCTTCTTAAGAGCGCGCCGTCGGGGTCTTCGATCACGGTTGTCGTCGTGCCATCCGGGCGGATCGCCACGATCTTGTTGGCCAAAACGAGTGTGACCCAGAGGTTTCCCTCGGCGTCGAACGCGCATCCGTCGGCCATTCCCCATCTCTTGGCAACTTCCGGGTCGGCCATTAGGCGGCCGGCGTCGGGGCCGTACTCGTCGGGGCGCCGGTCGCCCAGCGACGGTCCGTATTGCTCTGGTCGGCCGAGCGTCTCGCTTTGGATCGGAAACCGCACCACGTCGGCGGTTACCGTGCGGACCACGTACAGGTGGTCCTCGTCGCGATCCAGCGCCATGCAGTTCGGGAAGCTCACCCCGTCAGCGACCACTCGCACCGATCGGCGATCCGGTGCGACCCGGAAGATGAACCCGTCCGCGGTGCCCCGCGCGATCGTGTCCATGAGGTCGTCCGACATCGTGCTCACCGAGCACCACAGCGCCCCAACGGAATCCACTAGAACGAAGTTCAGCCATCGTAGCGGGCACCCGTCGAGTTCGTCGCTCAGCACTTCTGCGATCTCGCCGGTCTCCGGCTCGAGATCCTGAAGCACGCCGAGACCCCAATTAGCGATCAGAAAGTGGCCGTCGCAGTCCAGTGCGATGCCGTTCGGCTCGCCGCCCGCCTGGCCGATATGCCGAATCGTGTGTTCGTCGATGAGTTCTGCGACAGCCGAGGCCTTATCGGATGCGAACACCCGGCCATCGCTGGCAACCACAACGTGTTCCGGGCGATCCACTCCGCACCCGATTTGATGCAAGCCGGTCACCTCGAGAGGGCTTTGGCCTATTTCGCTCAACAGTATCCCTTTGTCAGAACATGGACGCCGCACATCCGCCCACTATGGTCACCGCGACCGGACGGTAACGGCGTCCATATCGCGCCGCAGCGCGTGGGCGTCCGCGCTCAGCATTCGTTCACTTTGCCTCAATAGTTCGACATTCTCCACCGGCGGGTTGCGGCCGCCGCCGTACCCCGGCGATGGCGCCGCCTAGAAGAGTTCGGAACATGCCAGCGGTGTTTGCTTGCTGCATTTGTCCGGACCAAGTCGCAGGTCCGGCCGCATCGCATAAATCCATCGTTACTTGGGCAAACCCTCCAAAGAGGGAGTCAACTGGATGGACACTGATCGCAGCGAAGAAAAGGAAGTGTGCTGTGAGGTCACTGGTCGGCAGTGCGTTTGGACGGTATGAGATCAGGCGGATGCTTGGCCAAGGCGGTATGGGCGAGGTCTACGAGGCGTACGACACCGAAAAGGGCAGAACCGTCGCACTCAAGTTACTCACAGACCGGTACGCGCAGGACGAAACATACCGTGCCCGATTCCTCCGTGAATCCCATGCAGCAGCGATTCTGCAGGAACCGCACGTCATTCCGATCCATGACTGGGGAGAGGTCAACGGCGTTCTGTACATCGACATGCGGTTAATCCGAGGGGAAACCTTGCACGACATGATCAAGAGCGGCCCCCTGGAACCAGAACGAGCGACCGACATCATCCGACAAATCGCGGCGGCTTTGGACGCCGCGCACGCCGAAGGGCTAATCCACCGAGACGTGAAGCCGCAGAACATCATTGTGACGTCCGACGATTTCGCGTACTTGGTCGATTTCGGTATCGCCGAAGCCAAAGGCGACACCCACCTCACTATGTCGGGCTACCAAGTCGGCACCTTCGACTACATGGCCCCGGAACGATTGGGCGATGGGGAAGTGACGGCGTCGGTCGACGTCTACTCGCTGGCGTGCGTCCTCTACGAGGCGCTGACGGGCGCCAAGCCGTTTCCAATGCACAGCGCCGAGCAGGTCATCGGCGCGCACATCTCGTCGCCACCCCCTAGACCAAGCATCGTCAATCCACGCGTTCCCACGGCTTTCGACGAGGTCATCGCTCGCGGCATGGCAAAGCATCCCGACGACCGCTATAGCAGTGCCGGCGCACTGGGCCGCGCCGCCAAGCGAGCGCTGCAAGGAGAATCGTCGACCCCGCCCCAACCTGACACAGTGCTAGCGCCTCAATACGTAAGCGGGCCTCCGAGCTATCCACCGTTTAACGCCCTTTACGCTTACCCTGGAACGGCTCCAACACCAGTCGTCAACGGCGACCAAGGGCGCTCTAAACAGTTCATCGTGGGGATCTCTATCGGGATCGCGGTGGCGTTGGTGGGCGGCGTCGGTGTGGTGATCGGCCTCCTCGCTCACCAGGACTCCAACGGCTCCGAGCCTTCCGCGGCGCCGCTCGTCCCCTATTCGAATCCAATATTCACGACCTCCCCGACAGAGTCGTCATCGACGTCACCGTCGACTCAAGCTCACACCACGGTGACTTCTGCGCCGCAAGATCCTACGCAAGAGCTTCGGCAGATCGCAGCTGACGACCGACCTTGGGTAAGCGCGCAACTGACTGACCGCTGGGTGCCGCAACTCAGTTCCAAGCGACCCGGCGTCGTCGACAACGGCCAGGTGTGGGACAACGCAATGACGCTCCAAGAGCATCTTCAGTTGCGGCAGCGCTTCTCGAACGTGAGGCTGCTCTGGTCAGGTGACTGGTCGACGTTTTCAGCGCCGGACTTCTGGGTGACTATCGCCGGCATCACTTTCCCAGACTCCGCGGGTGCGTTGGCATGGTGCGGGAACCAGGGGTTCGATCGAGACCACTGTGCCGCCAAGATTGTCAGCACCACCCATCCCGTTGCGGGGAGTACCGCGTACAACTGATGCGAGTATGCGGAACCGAATGAAGCCACTGGGGCTCGATAACGGCGCTCAAGTGCCCCAATCCTCATGCTGCCGTCTCGTTATCCGCAGCAGCAGCAGCAGCAGTGTCTCGCTTTTGTCCGGTAGCACATCACGAACGAGTTCACCCTTGCGGTCAACTCCCAGCAATAATGCATCGGTGGAGTTCCCACCTCTCCAAGCTGATATCGGCGGGGCGCCGTGAACGGTGACGGAACCGCACAAGACTCCCTTCTGCTCGGGCAGCGGGTCGTCGCGATCCTGGAGACCGGCCTGAGAACCGCGACGTATAAGCTCGCCACGCTAATGGCCTTGATCGACCATTGCATCGAAAACATTCCAGAGCGGCCCGAAGACGTCCTACGGGTGCCGCTGCCCGTGCTGGCCCACAGGGTGCTCGAAATCTATTGGCAGCAGGTGCGCCCGTTCGAAGGTCATGAAGTGCGCCAATCCACCCAGCCGCGCGCCCGAATCTTGACCGCCACGGAGTCGCTACGAGATGCAGCCGGGCTCACGGGAAGCGGCACATCAGTGGATATAGCCAGGTTGCGCGCACCAACGGCATACCGAAGCGCGATCGAAGACATCACCCTGTGCCTGGCCCAACAGCCATTGCATCGGCTGCAGAAACTGCCGGGCGCCTCGATGAGCGATCCCTTCCTCTATGACGACTCGTTTCTGCACGACCACGTGTCGCGGTTATCACTGCGCAGACACGGTGACGCCATCGAACTTCGACCGGGTGTGGCGCACGGCCTGGCCCGGCTTGCTGGTCTACTAAAGCCTGCCCTGGAGATTATGTGGGTCGATGACGTGCGACGGATGAACAGATTTCTCGACGAAAAGGTCCCCGACGTCGCAGGTCACCTCTTCGGACGCGAGCGCGCCGCCCTGGGCGCAGTGCGCGAGCCGTTCAAGCAGGCGTTCGGGCCGCACTGCTTTTATTGCGGCGAGCACCTGCCGGTGAACAATCCAGTCGACCATGTGCTGCCATGGTCGCTAGTTGGCATTGACGGCCTGGCCAACCTGGTGCTTGCGTGTGCCCGCTGCAACGGAGACAAAAGCGGAGCGCTTCCAACGGTTTCAATAGTCGAGCGCGTGCTCGAGCGTGATCGCGGAGTGCTCGAGCAAATCGCCTCCACGATTCAGTGGCCGACGCAGCATGACCGGGTCGCATCCGCTGTGCGCGGCATTTACCGTGTGCAGCCGCCGGGAGCGCCAATGTGGGCAGGCTACAAGCGAACTGAGCAGCTGGATGTCGGCTTTTTTTGGTAATGATGTGAATCTCGCACGCACGTACTCGGTCAGCGCGAAACTGAGCCCCACTCTCAACGCTCAACAAGTCCCATAGCAAATCGACATGAACGGCAAGCCGCATGGTTTAAGAGAACGCTCGGTGCGCCGGTCGAACCGGGTGGGTTGTTGACTACGGCCGAGGCGGCAACGCCGCCAACCACCCGTCCGAAAGCAGCTCCAGCAACTGCCCATCAGGATCCCGAATCATCGCCATCGCCTCGGTCACCGTCGCGTCGACTACCGCTCCCCCAAACTCCGCCACTCGAGCCAGCGCGCCCGGGAGATCGGACACCGAAAACGAAATATGCGTCAGCCCAACCTGATCCATGACCCGCTCCGACCCGGCGTGAACCTGACGCTTCGAGTAATCCATCAACTCGAGCACAAACCCGTCGCGTACCAAGTACGTCGCGTGCACCCCGAGCGGCTCGGGAAGTTGCACCAGCTTCGACGTCGGGCCGTCGGGCGGATCGAGCTCCCACCAGAACTGGAACCCGAGCACATTTTCGTAGAAACGCCGCGACCGCTCGCGATCGGAGACGCACAATCCGACATGGTTGAAGGTCGTACGGTGACTACTCATCGTGGCCTTTCTCGACGGAACCGACCAGCGTAATAATGCAAAGATAGTGTAGAAAGCCGACGTCGCCGGGTGGAGGAGCAACCAGATGACAACCCGTCCCGACGTCACCGAAGACGCCATCGTCGACTTCGACCACCACTCCGACGCGTTCAACCTCAACGAGAACGCCATCAACAAAGACCT
This sequence comes from Mycobacterium sp. E3298, assembly GCF_001666895.1. NCBI lineage: Bacteria > Bacillati > Actinomycetota > Actinomycetes > Mycobacteriales > Mycobacteriaceae > Mycobacterium > Mycobacterium sp. E3298. Next base: position 951 of record NZ_LZJB01000145.1, on the reverse strand, counting down.
GAGAAGCAAGTGCCCCGTCGCCTGGAACGAGAACTACGGCGGATTCTGGTTCCTCAGCAGCTACGACGCGGTGAGCCGAACGGCCAGAGACGGCGACACCTTCGCCCACAAATACGAGCCCAACGCCGACGACGGTGTCGACTACCAGGGCGAGATGGGCGTCCCGCGCCCCGATGGCCAGCCGGCCCTGGGCATCGGCGAGGTCGACGGGCCCTACCACCAGGCCCTACGCCACGCGCTAGCCCCGTTCTTCTCCCCCGGCGCCGTCCAAAAGCTCAAGCCGTTCATGGAACAGAAGGCGCATGAGTTCCTCGACCACAAGATCGAGGACGGCCGCATGGACCTCGTCCTCGACTACGCCAGCCCGGTGCCGGCGATCCTCACCATGAAGCTGATGGGCCTGCCCCTCGACAACTGGCACCTCTACGCCAACCTCTTCCACTCTGTCATGGCCGTGCCCCAGGACAGCGACGAGTACGCAAACGCCATCGCCAAAGTCCCCAAGATGATGGAAGAGGTCCTCGACTACGCGGCCGGCAGACGAGCCAAACCGGAAGACGACCTCACCAGCTTCCTCATCCAGTTCGAGTTCGACGGCCACCGCCTCACCGACGAACAGCTGCTCAACATCCTCTGGAACCTCATCGGCGGCGGCGTCGACACCACCACCTCCCAAACCGCGCTCACGCTCCACCACCTGGGCACCCACCCGGCCCTAAGGCAACAACTCATCGACCGCCCCGAGCTGTACCGCACCGCCACCGACGAATTCCTGCGATACTTCTCGGTCAACCAAACCCTCAGCCGCACAGTCACTCACGACGTCGAAATCAACGGCCAGCGCCTGAGAAAGAACGACAGAGTCGTCATCAGCTGGCTGTCGGCCAACCACGACGAAAAAGAATTCCCGAACCCCGACGAGATCATCCTGGACCGCGCGCCCAACCGGCA
>NZ_LZJB01000144.1:0-16690 GCF_001666895.1 Mycobacterium sp. E3298 | reverse complement strand
CGCCTACCGGGCGCTGCAACTCCCCGCCTGCGACCGGCTCACCGCCGCCATCATCAACCCCAGCAAGAGCGACGACGTCACCCTGTTGCATGCTTTGGCGTTGGCCGAAACAGCTTCCCCGCAAAGCCAAGCCGAAGTCGACAACAGGGTGGCAAGCGTCGTCGAGCGGCGACTGCTGGAACTGTACCGCCCCCACGCGGGCGACATCTACCAGCAGGTAGTCGACCAGTTCGACAGCGCAGCAACAGCATTCGCGGACGCGGCAGCAACCACCGACGTCGAAGCATCAGCAGCCAGCGTCGTCAACGCGCGCGACGAGCAACGCGCAGCATGGACCGCAGCCGAAGCGGGAGCAGCTAAACTCGATGCGCTGCTGAAACTCTTGGCCACCGCCGCCGCACTCGCCGGAATCAAAGACGCGTTCACCAATGCCGCACTCATCGGGCTGGCCGTGGACGCGACCGGCCTGCACCGGAGAAGGGTATGGGAGGCGTGGCTTGCCGAAGGCAGGTGTGGGCGCTGGTCGGCCCTGCACCGAGTCGGCGCTACCCTGCGCGCCGCAGACCTCGGCAGCTTCGCAGCGTATGACGAGCCGGTGCCGGTTGAGGTCCGCACCGAGCAGGTAGCTGGCGCACCGCTCGGCACCTACCGCACCACCCGGCACGATCCGTACGATCCCGGCTACAAGCCAGCGCCCAAAGCCGAACGTGTGATGATCGGTGGTCGGATGGCAGCCATCTAAGTGGGTGGGGGTGGGCCCCAGGTGGCGATAGCCGCGGCAACCCAAGCATTGCTGCCCCTCGACCTCCGGCAGAATAATGTCAGGTGGTCGAAACAGCTGTGAGACAACGGATTTGACTATCGCGTCGGGAGGTATTTGATATGGCTCAACGTATGACGCCGTTGGCCAAGGCGGCAAGTTCCGAAAGCCGCCTGAAACTGCTCCGTGAACTGCGGGGCCGCCTGGTCGATGCGGTTGACCGGGCCGAATGTGTTCGTGATGTCGAGCCACTGTGCCGCAGATTGGCGGCGGTCGCCGCCGAGATCGAAGAACTGGCGGAGCGTGAGAAATCTGGTGGCCCGTTGGATGTGGTGATGGCGCGTCGGGAGGCGCGGTTGCGTGGGGGCGGGGTGGTCCCTCCGGTGCGCGAGGAGGGGAGGGCGCACAGCTGAACCCCGGCGGGGCGGGTGTCAGCGATTAGGCCGGTTCCCAGCGCCAGCCGTCATTGTTTTGGCAGACGATTTTCTCGCCATCACCGGCCACGCCAGAAACTCCGTGGTCGCTGCTGCGACAGAATTGACCGGGTTCGTAACACCTGCCGCTATTGGTTAGCGGATAGCAATTTGATGGCGCGAGCGGCGGCGCAGGAGCCGGGGCGAACAGTGCGGCGGTGAGCGCAACAGCGGCGAGTACGTGTTCCACGCGGCCTAGTGTTGCAATTAATTAAGCGCGTTTTGTGAAAATGGGCCGTGCTCGGTAGGGGCCGAAGGTCAACGGTTAGACGGCGCGACCTTTCTGGCCCCGCTGGGGGCGGCCACGTTGGCGCGGTTCGGCGCGACGCCAGCCGGACGCCCCGCTGGGGCAGTGCCGTGTTCGTTTGGTTAATTAATGGGCTTGCGGGTAGTACACCCACGCACCCGACTGGTCGGGGCAATACACCGCGACCGCCGCATCAATCACGGCGACTATCTGTGCTGGTGCCAGCACGTAATTGTCTGCGGCCGCCCAGCCGGTGGCCTCTGCTTGCTTAGTGGAACCGTCACGCAGAGCCCGACATAGGTGATGGGCGTTGCGTATCTCGTTCTCACGGTTGTGTGTCGTCACACCAGCACGCCTCACCAGCTCTTCAAAAGCCTGATCCTGGAGAGTCGGATTAGGCACCGTTGGGAGCTGCGGCGGCGGTGCCAGCAAAGTCGTCGTGGACGGTGACACCGTCACAGTCATCGTCGACGTCGACGTCGACGTGGACGGCGTTGGCGGTGGCGGCGGCGCCGGTGGCGGCGCAGGCGTTGAACTCGGCGCGCTCGGCGTCGGCGTCTGATGGTCGAGTAGCGCCCACAAGCCGAATCCCGCCGCCGCCGCCAACGCCAACCCCGCAATCACGATGATCGCAGCGTCCCGCCACGCCACGGTCCACGACCGCCACGACCACTCGGGCGGCTCCTCGGAGTAAGCCTCGGGGAACTCGTACGGTGCCGCCACCGTCGGCGGCTTGTCGTCGTCAGGGATCGGCGGGGCGGCCTGTGTCGGCATCCCCTCCGCCGACGTCAAACACTCATCATCTTGAGGAGCCACAGCCACTGGTAGCTCGCCGCTGGCCGCCAGGCGCTCAAGTTGCTCATCGTCGGCGGGGACCGTTGCGGCAGTCGGGACGGTGACTGCCTTCGGCGAGTAATGGGCACGAAGGTGGATCACTTGAAGCGTCCCTCATGCGGTCTCAACCGTGGGGCCTCGGAATGCCCAGTTGATCGCGGAGGCTAGGCCCACCACCCACGCTTCGCGTAGGTGCGCGGGCCTGGTCATCACCCAGCGTGGGTGCGGCAAGAACAGTAGCGCAGGGCCGTCGGTAGTCGGGTGCGCCGGCGCGATGAACGGCCACCATTCCAGCGCCGGAGAGTTTGGGTATTCGGCGCGGATCGCGGTGCGGGCGTCTTCGCCCAACCCGACGATCAACCAAGGCCGAACCACCGCGAACTCACGTCGCAAATAGTCGGCGCAGTTGGCGATCCAGGCCGGTTCGGATGGCTGGTTGTCGGGTGGGTGGCAATGCACGACGTTGGTTGTGAAAATTTCGTCCTTGCGGCGGCCAGCGACGGTCAAGGCGGCGTCGATGAGCCGCCCGGAGCCGCCGGTAAAGGGGATGCCGGTCTCCATGCACGGCCCACACAAGCTTTGGCCGACCAGCATGATCGGCGAGGTTGGTGAGCCGTAGCCGGGCGCGGATTGGGTTTCGCCCGGAATGTTCATACCGGGGCACTTGTCGCAGTTGGCGATTTCGGTGTTGAGCACGCTCAGCGGATTGGTGGTGCCGGCCGCCGTGTGAGTCTTGGCGATCGTCAGCTTGGTCAGCATGGAGGAGACGTTTCGCCGCTGACAATGCGGTGGCCAGGGCCCTTCGTCTGCTTTTCCCGGTCTAAAGGTCCCCTTTTTGGCGAACCGCACCGCTAACGGGATCGCCGCGACGGGTCGGTCTTCGTGGCGCCGCTGGTCGCTTGCACGTTGGCGAGGGTCGGCGCGATGACCACGGGGCGGAAGCGCAGTGGAACCGCATGCTTTGTGTAGGCGGGTGGCGTTGGCCGCCACCTGGCCCCATGGGGCCGAACCATCTCGAAAATATGCCTCTGCCACCTCGTCCACCTGCGAAGACGACGACATTACAGGACGCCCGCCGGTAAATGTGACGCACATCACAGCTATAGTTGGTGTGATGCAACGCGCGTGGGACCGAGGGGATGCTGCATCATGACCGATATGCCCAACCCGCAGAATGCTGAAAAAGCAATGGAAGCACTTGCTGATGCCGCCGTACTCTATGAACGCTATCTGGAGCTGTCGGGCGTCACTTCTGTTGCCAGCATTACGCAAAGGCGTGAACATATAACACCACTACCAGCGCCGATGACCATAACAATCAGTTAGTCGCGGCAGCGCCCAGCAATGCCTTCGTGGAATGACCTTTTAAGCGAGTTCAACGCCAATCAGGATCCGAACGACCCCAGCATTGCCACCAAATGGCTGACCGACAAGATGAATAACACTTTGGCGGATGTTCGGCGATTGCGTGGCAACCGAAATGTAATTTTGTACGGCTCGGCCTTCCTGCAGAAGCCCGATATACCGAACAACAATATTACGATCACGAACGAAGACCTAAACGGGCTCATGAGCGTCATTCACAGGATGAACTGCAGTCTTGGCCTGTCGCTCATCCTCCATACCCCCGGCGGGCAGACTAACGCCACCGAGACTTTTGTGTCGTACCTGCGAACCAAATTTACCGATATCGAGGTCATTGTTCCTGCATTCGCCATGTCGGCAGGAACGATGATTAGTCTGTCGGCCGACCGGATCATTATGGGAAGACAAAGTCAGCTTGGCCCAATCGATCCGCAGATGCAGTTATCAAACGGAGGAAGCATCTCCGCCCGCGCTGTCACCGAGCAGTTTGATCGCGCACAAAAGGATGTTCTCGGCAACGTAGCCAATGCGCATGTGTGGGCACCCATTGTTCAGAGCCTTGGGCCGTCCCTCCTACAGGAGGCCCAGAACGCTTTGGACTATTCGGAGACGATGGTTGCACGGTGGTTGGCGAAAGCGATGTTCAAGTCAGCAACTGATCCGGCTGCGGAGGGCAATCGAGTTGCCCACCACTTCAACGACGCCACAACACACAAGAGTCATGGCAGACGGATTGATCGGGATGAAGCCCGGGGCCAAGGCGTCGTCGTTGATGACCTAGAGGATGAGCAGCCACTTCAAGAGGCGGTGCTCACGGTTTATCACTTGATGACGCTCATGTTCGGAAGGGGTGAGACCGTAAAGGTCTTCTGGTCCGACTCTGGCAGCATCTGGGCGAAGAATTGGGCTGGCGCCGCACCGTGAGTTAGTCGGCCGGCTGTCGGCGGCGGTCAACTGCCCTCGGGAGTGGCGCGCGTGGCCCGGTGGCAAGTCCGCAAAAAGTCCGCAAAGGCATTCATAACCAGCCATTCTGCCCAACGCTAACGGATGGTATCTCCGCACTTGAGAGTGGGTTTTCGAGCCCTGCCCTACCTCGTCAACCCTATGACGGTGTTCTACCGCAACGTCGAGGGCTGGCTGGCGGTCCGATAGTTGGGCTGAGTCCGCAGGATTCGCGAGCGCGGTCCGCATTACGGCGCTGGCGACTTTGCTGACAGTTCGTTCTGCAAAAGCGAGACGTCCCCAGCCCGCTCGAATAGCCTCAATCTAGGTTTGGGCGCACCACCCATTTGCCTGGAATCTCCGGCTTCCGCCCTGAACGGTCCCCGAAAGAAAGAGTTGTCAGATTCTCCGATTGGCGGGCTGGTCCTACCTACCTATCAGCCCGGCCCACCGGGGCTGCGACGAAACGAGGAGACATCATCATGATCACGCCGCATCACCTCGACCGCACCACTGGGCCCACGCTGAAAAAATCGGCCGCCATAACCGTTCTCGCCGGTGGGTTGGCGATGGCTGTCATAGGGCTGACCCCTGCCATGGCCAACGCAGACCCCGCACCGCTGGACCCCCCAAGCCCAACCATAACCGCAACCCTGCTCCCCACAGCGCCCCCACCGGGAAGGGCAGGATCAGACCTCTGTATCGCTGTCAACAATGCGCCGCGTGACCACCAGCCGAACAGCTTGAGCGGCTGCTAGGGCGCGCCGCACCACGCTACAGAGGCGGCGTTTCGACTCGGGGATTGGCGAGGCACCTCTGCCATCGCCACTGGTGATCAGGTTGAAGCCCTTGGGTTTTACTCCTTGTTCTACCGCAACGTCGAGGGCTGGCCGGCGGTCCGGCAGGTCGCGGGCTAGGCGCCGTCGCCCTGCTGCTTCGACGCCAGGTGCTTGACGATTAGGCAAAAGTTGACGACGGCGGCGCTCAGCTTGTGGATGGTGGCGTCCCGGGCCCGCCACGCACATCTGCCAGTCGCCGAACTCCTCAGGGGGTCTTTGGTTGTCCGCGTTGAGATGGATCTTCTGCTCGATCTGGTCGCACAGATCCGCCGGGGTCAAGTTGTCCCGGCGCATCGACGTCGAAGAACCATTTATCCGTCATGCCTAGTCGGTACCCCCTGCGCCGCGAATTCACCTGACCCGCGCGCCGGTCGACGTGACGAATGGAGCGCATCGTGTCACATTTCGCGGCTGCGGAACGTCGATATTCTCGAGAACTCCACGCATGAGGGGGACGCCATTGGCAGCGAATAGGCTTGCGTGCCGGCCGAATGTTGTCGTCCGGCTGCTGGACCTGACCCAGCTGGGACAGGCGCAGTGGTTGTTCGGCAACATCTACGAAGCGGTCGTCCATATCCCGGAGCGGCTTGCCGCCCAGCCGAGGCCGTCATCGGTGTTGGCACCGGGCAGCCCGGTGCGCTATTACGCTGCCGCCGCACCGATCACCGTGGCGGCCACGGCCGCAGCCGTGAGCAAGGGCTGGGAAATCGACGACGCCAGGGGCTGGTTGGCCGTTACGGCGGGATGCTCGGTCACCGGATTGGCCCTCACCGGCTATCTGATCCGGACGGTGAACCTCCCGGTGATGTTTGCCGACACGGCGCCGCCGCCAGACGTACGGGCCGCCCGACTCCGAACCTGGTACCGGCTCAATCTGGTTCGGATCGCCGCCGCGTGTGGCGCGTTGATCGCCGCGAACCGCGCGAGCCAGGTCATCGCGCGGCGGGGCGCACGGTAGCGCGCCAAACCCCGTCGACGGGCGGTCCGATAGTTTCGACCGGTGAACCTGCCCGCCCGGCGCGAATCGTTGCGACCCAGCCCCATCTTCCTGGCCCTGGTGGCCGTGACGGCGGCCGGCGGCGCGCTGGCCTGGCTGGCCGGCAGCACCGTGCGGCCACTGGCGTACGTCGGGGTGTTCACCTTCGTCATCGCCGGCTGGTTGGTGTCGCTGTGCCTGCACGAATTCGGGCACGCGGTGACCGCCTGGCGATTCGGCGACCACGACGCCGCCGTGCGCGGGTACCTGACGCTGGATCCCCGGCGTTACAGCCATCCCGCGCTGTCGCTGCTGCTGCCGATGGTGGTGATCGCGCTGGGCGGAATCGGCCTGCCGGGCGCCGCCGTGTACCTGCGGACCTGGTTCATGACGCCGAACCAGCGCACCCTGGTCAGCCTCGCGGGCCCCGCGGCCAACCTGGCGCTGGCGGTGCTGCTGCTCACCCTCACGCGGGTGTTCTACGACCCGTTCCACCAGGTGCTCTGGGCGGGCGTGGCCTTCCTGGGATTCCTGCAGCTGACCGCGGTGGTGCTGAACGTGCTGCCCATCCCGGGCCTGGACGGCTACGACGCGCTGGAGCCGCACCTAAGCCCCGAGACCCAGCGCGCGGTGGCGCCGGCCAAGCAATGGGGCTTCTTCATTCTGCTGTTTTTGCTCCTGGCGGGCGGTAACTGGTTCTTCGGGGCCGTGCTGTGGCTGTTCGACTTCTCGGGGGTGCCGACGTGGCTGGTGTCGGCGGGCAACGTGCTGACCCGCTTCTGGAGCCGCTGGTTCTGACCCTTGCCATATATGCGCGAATGTGCATATATTGCTCGCCATGGGCGCAGGCCACAGTCACAGTCCCGCCGAGACCGACGGGTCCCGGCTGATCCCTCGCATGATCGTCGCCGCCGCCATCCTGGCGGCGTTCTTCGTGATCGAGCTGACCACCTCGTTGCTCATCAACTCGATCGCGCTGCTGGCCGACGCGGGCCACATGCTGACCGACGTCGTCGCCGTCTTCATGGGCCTGGCCGCCGTGACGCTGGCCCGCCGCGGCAGCTCGTCGCCGTCGCGGACCTACGGCTGGCACCGCGCCGAGGTGTTCACGGCGGTCGCCAACGCGGGCCTGCTGATGGGGGTGGCCCTGTTCATTCTCTGGGAAGCGATCCAGCGGCTGAGGGAAACGCCGTCGGTCCCCGGCGTGCCGATGATCGTGGTCGCGCTCGCCGGCCTGCTGGCCAACCTCGTGGTCGCGCTGCTGCTGCGGTCGCACTCCGGGCAGAGCCTGGCGGTCAAGGGCGCCTACATGGAGGTGGTCGCCGACAGTGTGGGCAGCCTCGGGGTGCTGATCGCCGGCATCGTCACCGTCACGACCCGCTGGCCCTACGCCGACGTGGTGGTGGCGGTCCTGGTCGCGTTGTGGGTGCTGCCGCGGGCGATCTCGCTGGCCCGCGAAGCGTTGCGGATCCTGTCCGAATCGTCGCCGACCCACATCGACGTGGAGGAGCTGCGCTCGGCGCTGGGCGCCGTCGACGGCGTGACCGAGGTGCACGACCTACACGTGTGGACGCTGTCGCCGGGCAAGGACATGTGCACCGCGCACCTGCGCAGCACCGGCGACTCCGCCCGGGTGCTGCAGGACGCCCGGACCGTGCTCTCGGCGCGCGGGCTGGAGCACGCCACCGTGCAGATCGACGGGCCCGGCGAAGCGGAGTGTTCGGAGAGCTTCTAGAGGCCCAGCGCCGGCCGCGCCTCCGGGTCGCAATCGTCAAGCAGGTCCAGGCAGCGCAGGTGTTCCTCGGATTCGCCGATCGTGTCGGCGGCCCGGGCCAGCGCCGCCACACAGCGCAGGAACCCGCGGTTGGGCTCATGCGAATACGGCACCGGGCCGAAGCCCTTCCAGCCGTTCCGGCGCAGCTGGTCCAGGCCGCGGTGATAGCCGGTGCGGGCGTACGCGTACGCCGTGACGGCCTGCTCGTCGGCCAGCGCCTGTTCGGCCAGCGCCGCCCAGGCCACCGACGCCGACGGATGCGCGGCGGCGACGATCGCGGGCTTCTCGCCGGCGAGCAGTTCCGCCTCGGCGTCGGGATCGCCCGGCAACAGGGTCGGGTCGGGTCCGAGCAGGTCTCGTGGCGGCGTCATGGCTCCCATTCTGCAGCTGCCCCATTTCGCCGGGGCGGCGGACCTCGACCATCACCCCATCGAGGGGGACGGGTCGCTAAGCTCTCCAACTACCCCACCCGATAGCGGAGGACAGCCGTACTCATGCCCCAGCCACCCGAGCCCGACCGCGGCGGCACGCCGAACGCGCCTGGGCACGAATGGGCCGCGCAGTCAGGCGAAGACGCGACCGAGGGCGTCCCGCTCATCCCGAGCGACTCCGAGACGGAGACCGTCGTGATCCGGCCCGATTCGGGCGGCGGCCCGGGGGTTCCCGGGGACGACGCGGACGCCCAGCAGCGCGAACGCCGCTTCACCGCGCCCGGTTTCGACGCCAAAGAGACCACGGTGATCGCCACCACCCCGGAGCCCGCCACCGAGGCCTTCTCGACACCTCCGGAGGGCCAGACCGCGCAGCTTGGGGTGCCCCCCAAATCCGCTGTGCCACAGTCGATTCCGCCTCGACTCGGCGGAAAGCTGCGCACCTCCCGGCAGATCAACTGGGGCTGGGTGCTGGCGCTGGTGGTGATCGTGCTGGCGCTGGCCGCGATCGCGATCCTGGGCACGGTGCTGCTCACCCGCGGCAAGCACACGAAGGTGTCGCAGGAGGACATGGTCCGCACAACCATCCAGAGCTTCGACACCGCGATCCAAAAGGGCGACCTGACCACGCTGCGCACCATCACCTGCGGCACCACCCGCGACGGGTACGTGGACTACGACGAGCACTCGTGGGATGAGACGTACCGCCGGGTCTCGGCGGCCAGGCAGTATCCGGTGATCGCGAGCATCGACCAGGTGGTGGTCAACGGCCAGCACGCCGAGGCCAACGTCACCACGTTCATGGCCTACGACCCGCAGGTCCGTTCCACCCGCAGCCTGGACCTGCAGTATCGCGATGACCAGTGGAAGATCTGCCAGTCCCCGAGCGGCTAGGTTGAGCCTTCGGCGTCGAGTGTGCGGCCAGCCGCACGTTCGAGCGGCTAGCCGACGGACTTCCCGGCGCAGTGCAGGTCCTCGCAGGCCTCCACCACGCGCTCGCTCATCGACGCCTCGCCCTTCTTGAGGTAACTGCGCGGGTCGTAGACCTTTTTGTTGCCCACCTCGCCGTCGACCTTGAGCACGCCGTCGTAGTTGCTGAACATGTGGCCGGCGATCGGGCGGGTGAACGCGTACTGGGTGTCGGTGTCGACGTTCATCTTCACCACGCCGTAGCGCAACGCCTCCTCGATCTCCGACTTCAGCGAGCCCGACCCGCCGTGGAAGACGAAGTCGAACGGCTTGGCGCCGTCGGGCAGGCCCAGCTTGGCCGCGGCGACCTGCTGGCCCTGGGCCAGGATGTCGGGCCGCAGCTTGACGTTGCCCGGCTTGTAGACGCCGTGCACATTGCCGAACGTCGCGGCCAGCAGGTACTTGCCGTGCTCGCCGTGCCCGAGCGCCTCGATGGTCTTCTCGAAGTCCTCCGGCGTGGTGTACAGCTTGTCGTTGATCTCGTGGGCGACGCCGTCCTCCTCGCCGCCGACGACGCCGATCTCGATCTCGAGAATGATCTTGGCGGCCGCGGCCTCCTTGAGCAGTTCCTGCGCGATGGTCAGGTTCTCGTCGATCGGCACGGCCGAGCCGTCCCACATGTGCGACCCGAACAACGGGTCCTGCCCCGCGGCCACCCGCTCAGCGGAGATCCGCAGCAGCGGCCGCACGTAGCTGTCCAGCTTGTCCTTGGGGCAGTGGTCGGTGTGCAACGCGACATTGATCGGGTATCTGGCCGCGATCACGCGGGTGAACTCGGCCAGCGCCACCGCGCCGGTCACCATGTCCTTCACCCCCAGGCCGGAGGCGAACTCCGCACCGCCGGTGGAGAACTGGATGATGCCGTCGCTGCCGGCGTCGGCGAAGCCCTTGATCGCCGCGTTGACCGTCTCCGAGGAGGTGCAGTTGATGGCCGGGAAGGCGTACGAGTTTTCCTTGGCGCGGCCCAGCATCTCGGCGTATACCTCGGGCGTGGCGATGGGCATGGGCTCCTCCTGGCGACTAGGCCCATCCAGTATCGCAACACCGGTATGTTGAAGCATCGTGAGCACCACCGTGACGGCCCTGCCCCACATCTTCGACCCGATGTACTGGTTGGGCGCCGACGGCGTCTTCGGCTCCGCGGTGCTGCCGGGGATCCTGGTCATCGTCTTCATCGAGACCGGCCTGCTGTTCCCGCTGCTGCCCGGCGAATCGCTGTTGTTCACCGGCGGCCTGCTCGCCGCGCACCCGAATCCGCCGGCGAGCATCTGGGTGCTGGCCCCCGCCGTCGCGCTGGTGGCGATACTGGGCGATCAGACCGGTTACTTCATCGGGCGGCGGATCGGCCCGGCCCTGTTCAAGAAGGAAGACTCCCGGTTTTTCAAGAAGCACTACGTGACCGAGTCGCACGCGTTCTTCGAGAAATACGGGCCCTGGGCGATCATCCTGGCCCGGTTCGCGCCGTTCGTGCGGACGTTCGTCCCGCCGGTCGCGGGGGTGTCCTACATGCGCTACCCCGTGTTTCTGGGCTTCGACATCGTCGGCGGCATCCTGTGGGGCGGCGGCGTGACGCTGGCGGGCTACTTCCTGGGCAACGTGCCGTTCGTGCACCACAACCTGCAGAAGATCCTGCTGGTGATCCTCGTCGTGTCGCTGATGCCGGCGTTCATCGCGGCCGTGCGGAGCTACCGGGCGCGCCGACGGGGGCCGGCCGCCCCGGAGCCGGAGTCAGGACACCCGACTTCTGCGGTACGCAACGAAAGCGTCTAGCAGTTCCGGCCGGTCGATCGAGCTCTGCTGCACCGCCTCGCCCGGCGCGGCGCCCAGCAAGATCCGCTTGATCGGGATCTCCAGCCGCTTGCCGGTCAGCGTGCGCGGGATCCCGGGAACCGCCAGGATGTCGTCGGGCACGTGGCGCGGGGAGGCGTGCTGACGGATGGCCGCGACGATCCTGGACCGCAACCCCTCGTCGAGTTCGGCGCCGTCGGCCAGGGCCACGAACAGCGGCATCCAGTAGCCGCCGTCGTCCTGCTCGACGCCGACCACCAGGCAGTCGCCCACCTCGGGCATGCCCTCCACCGCGGTGTAGATCTCGGCGCTGCCCATCCGCACGCCCATCCGGTTCAGGGTTGCGTCCGAACGGCCGTGCACCACAACGGATCCCCGGTCGGTGATGGTGATCCAGTCGCCGTGACACCACACGCCCGGATACTTCTCGAAATAGGCTGCGCGGTAGCGGCTGCCATCGTCGTCGTTCCAGAAGAAGACCGGCATCGAGGGCATCGGCTCGGTGATCACCAGCTCGCCCTCCTCGCCGATCACCGGATGGTTTGCGCCGGACCAGGCTTCGATGGCCGCGCCCAGGCAGATGCACGACAGCTCGCCGGCGACCACGGGCAGGATCGCGCAGCCGCCGATGAAGGCGGTGCAGACGTCGGTGCCGCCGCTCATCGAGATCACCGGCACCGACCGGCCGAGTCCCTCGTGCACCCAACGGAATCCGGACGCGGGCAGGGGCGAGCCGGTGGAGCCCACGGCGCGCAGCCCGTCCAGCGGGTACGTCGCCCCCGGCTTGAGCCCCTTCTTGGCGCAGGCCAGCAGGTAGCCCGCGCCGGCGCCGAGCACGTTGACACCGCTCTCGGCGGCGACCCGCCACAGCCCGTCGGTGCCCAAATGCGTTGGGCTGCCGTCGTAGAGCACGATCGTGGTGTCGACCAGCAGCCCCGACAGCAGCAGGTTCCACATCATCCAGCTGGTCGACGAGTACCACAGGAAGCGCTCGCCGGCGTGCAGGTCCAGTTGCAGGCTCAGGTATTTCAGGTGCTCGATCACCGTGCCGCCGTGACCGTGCACGATGCCCTTGGGCTTACCGGTGGTGCCGGACGAGAACATCACCCACAGCGGATGCGCGAACGGCACGGCCGCGATCTCCAGCTCGGCGTCGGATGCCACCGCCATCGCCCACGCGACGGTGTCGCCGTCGCTCGCCAGCCCGAGCCGCGGCACCACCACGGTGGCGCGCAGGCTGGGCATCGCCCGCCGGATCGTGTCCAGCTCCGCGCGCCGGTCGATGCGCTTGCCGTCGTACACCGACCCGTCGGTGGCCACCAGCACGACCGGCTCCACCTGGCCCAGCCGGGCGATCACGCCGTCGACGGCCACGTCCTGGTTGCACACCGCCCAGATGGCGCCGACGCTGGCGGCGGCCAGGGCGGCCACCGCCGCCTCGCCGACGTTGGGCAGGTAGCCGACGACGGCGTCCCCGGGCCGCACGCCGAGGCCACGCAGGTACGCCGCGAACGCGCCGGTCTCGCGGCGCAGCCGCGCCCACGACCACTCGCACGCGCCGTCCTCGCCCACGACGATCATCGCCGGGCGCTCGTCGGTGGCGTGCCGGAAGATCTCGGTGGCGTAGTTGAGCGTGGCGCCGGGGAACCACTCGGCGCCCGGCATGGAACGGTTGCCCAGCACCGCGCGCGGCGGGCTGCTCGCCTGGATGCCGAAGTAGTGCCACACGGCATCCCAGAACCACTCGATGTCGTCCACGGACTTGCGCAGCAGCGCGGGGTAGTCGCCGAAGCGGCCGCGGCCCGTCTCCGCGAGCCACGCCATGAAGTGGGTGAGGTTTGCTTGGGCCAGCGTCGCCTCGTCGGGAATCCAGCTGCCGGGCTCGGTCATGTCGCGCTCCCTGCCGTCACGGCGGTGACGTTACAGGCGGCCTCCATCAGCATCCAGCCCGACAGCTGCACCGACAGATCCCGCTCGGCGACCTCGGAACTGTTCACCGCACCCTCGACGAACTGCGCCTCCCCGCCCTCCGCGCCGGGCAGCTGGGCGTCGCGGTCCCAGAACGGGCCGAACAGCGGCAGCCCGTCGACCGTTTGCCGGTAGTCCCAGGCCGACTTCGCGCTGGCCAGCACGATCCGCCGGGCGGTGTCGCGGGCCGCGGCGTCGTCCGCCGAGTCCCCCGGCAGCGTGGTGGCGACCAGCGCCAGGTATCGGGCGGTGATGCCGGAGAACAGTCCCCCGTCCCCGCCGCCGGCCCCGGTCAGCACGCCCGTCGGGGCCATGTGGTCGGCGACGGCCGCGACCAGCCGATGCACCCGCGGGGCGTGCCGGTCGTCATGGGTGCGCGCCGCGAGTTCCGTTTCCAGGCCGAGCACCACGCCCTGGCAATAGGTGTACTGGGCGCGGACCAGGGAGCCGGCCTTGATGCCGTCGAACACCAGGTGCGTCTCCGGGTCGATCAGGGTCTCGTTGATCCAGTCGGCCATCTGCTGGGCGCGCCGCATCTTCTCGCCGTAGCGGGCCAGGAAGATTCCCGCCGGGCCGTTGGCGGGGGCGTTGAAGAACTGGTCCTGCTTGCGCCACGGGATGCCGCCGCCGTCCTCGGGCACCCACGCGTTCAGGAACTGGTCGGCGAGCTTGGGCAGCGCGCGGTGGCGCTCGACCCCGGCTATCCGGGCGGCGCGTTCCAAAGCCAGCGCCAGCCAGGCCATGTCGTCGTAGTAGCTGTTGGTCCAGCGAAAGTTGTTGCGCAGCCGGTGGGAACGGACCTGCCGGTTGATCCTGGTGTGCCGCTCGGGCCGCGGGTCGCGCAGCTGCGCGTCGACCAGACAATCCAGCAGGTGCGCCTGCCACCAGTAGTGCCAGGTGCCGAATATCCGGTCACGGCGCGTCGACGGCCAGGCCACCACGCCCAGCTGCGTTGCGGGCAGGCCCCAGAGGCGCTTGAGGTGCCGTTGCGTGACGGCGGCCTCGGAGCTGGCCGCGCGGTTGACCCACAGCTGATCCATACTCCCCGATCCTGCCTCATACTGATATATGCGCTACCGGCAAACCATTTCGGGGACCACGCACACCTTCGACGGGCTGGTCGACGTGATGGCCAAGGCGACGCCGCTGCGCTCCGGCGACCAGCTGGCGGGGTGCGCCGCCGGCTCCGACGCCGAACGGGCCGCGGCCGCGTGGGTGCTGGCCGACATTCCGCTGGCGACGTTCCTCACCGACGTGCTGGTGCCGTACGAGACCGACGAGGTCACCCGCCTCATCATCGACGGCCACGACCGCGACGCATTCGGCCCGATCGCCGGCTTGACCGTGGGCGGCTTCCGCGACTGGCTGCTGGACGCCGCGTCCCGCGGCGACGGCGCGGCGCGCATCGCCGCCGTCTCCCCGGGGCTGACGCCGGAAATGGTTGCCGCGGTGTCGAAGATCATGCGCAATCAGGATTTGATCCTGGTGGCCGCCGCGGCGACGGCGACCGCGGCATTCCGCACCACCATCGGGCTGCCGGGCACGCTGGCCACCCGGCTGCAACCGAACCATCCCACCGACGACCCGCGCGGGATCGCCGCGGCGCTGCTCGACGGGCTGCTGATGGGCTGCGGCGACGCGGTGATCGGCGTCAACCCGGCGACCGACTCGCCGCGCGCGGCGTCCGACCTGCTGCACCTGCTCGACGACATCCGGCAGCGGTTCGCGATCCCGGTGCAGTCGTGCGTGCTGTGCCACGTCACGACCACGATTGAGCTGATCGAGCGGGGCGCGCCCGTCGACCTGGTGTTCCAGTCGATCGCCGGCACCGAGGGCGCCAACGCCTCGTTCGGCACCTCGATTCCGATGCTGCTGGAGGCCAACGAGGCCGCCCGGTCGCTGAACCGCGGGACCGTCGGCGACAACGTCATGTACCTGGAGACCGGGCAGGGCGCGGCGCTGTCGGCGGGGGCCCACCTCGGCGTGGGGAACAAACCGGTCGATCAGCAGACGCTCGAGGCGCGGGCCTACGCGGTGGCCCGGGCGCTGCAGCCGCTGCTGATCGACACCGTGGTCGGCTTCATCGGGCCGGAGTACCTCTACGACGGCAAGCAGATCATCCGCGCCGGCCTGGAAGACAACTTCTGCGGGAAACTGCTCGGCCTGCCGATGGGCGTCGACGTCTGCTACACCAACCACGCCGAGGCCGATCAGGACGACATGGACACGCTGCTCACCCTGCTCGGCGTGGCGGGCACCGCGTTCGTCATCACCGTTCCCGGCGCCGACGACATCATGCTGGGTTACCAGAGCCTGTCCTTTCACGACGCGCTGTACGTGCGAAAAGCGTTGGGGCTGCGGCCCGCTCCCGAATTCGAGGCGTGGCTGGCCGGCCTCGGCATGGCCGACGCCGACGGCCGGATCCTGCCCGTCGACCCCGCGACGTCGCCGCTGCGCGCGCTGGCAGCCGGCTGATGACCGACCCGGAACCCCCGGACGTCTGGGCCCCGCTGCGGGCGACCACGCAGGCGCGGATCGGCCTCGGGCGGGCGGGAGATTCGCTGCCGACCCGGCGCGTCCTGGAGTTTCGGGCAGCGCACGCCGCGGCACGCGACGCCGTGCACGACCCGCTCGACGTCGACGGCCTCGTCCAGCGGCTCCGCGGCGTCGGCATCGGCGAGCCGCTACAGGTGCACAGCCGGGCCACCTCCCGCGGCGAATACCTGCGCCGGCCCGACCTCGGCCGCAGCCCGGCGGACCTGTCGGATCTGCCGAACACCAAGGCGGACATTGGATTTGTGCTCGCCGACGGCCTCTCGCCCCGGGCGCTGACCGACCACGCCGCGGGCATGGTCGAGGCGCTGGTGCGCGCGTTCGACGGCCGGTACACGATCGCCCCGCCGGTGGTCGCCACCCAGGCCCGCGTCGCGCTCGGTGACCACATCGGCGCAGCCCTCGGTGTCACAACGGTTCTCGTGCTGATCGGAGAACGGCCGGGGCTGTCGGTCGCCGACAGCCTGGGCATCTATCTGACGCACCGGCCGGCGCCGGGGCGCACCGACGCCGACCGCAACTGCGTGTCCAACATCCATCCGCCCGACGGCCTGGACTACCCGGCGGCCGCGGCGGTCACCGCCGCGCTGGTGCTGGGTTGGATGCTCGGCCGGAGGCGCTAGAACTGCCGATCGCCGCTCGCGTCGTGTCTTTGAGGGCGACCCCCGAGCGGCCGAGTTCGCGGGCGCCTGCGACCAGCGCGGCGGTGACCGCCGCGGCCGCCGGGTAGTCCAGGCCGTCGGGCGGATGGATGTTGGACACGCAGTTGCG
>NZ_LZJB01000143.1:0-528 GCF_001666895.1 Mycobacterium sp. E3298 | reverse complement strand
GCCGTGCTGTCGGCGAAGTCGAGCTTCTTGAGCGCGTCGATCGTCGCCTGGTGCTGCGGGGTGGGCGACACCAGCAGGTATGGCGTGCCGGCGAAGCCGACCAGGCCCAGGTTGATGCCCGGCGTGAGCTGACTGGCGAACTGGCCGGCCGCCTCCTCGGCGGCCTTGAGCCGGTTCGGCGGGACGTCGGTCGCCCGCATCGACTGCGACATGTCGATGACCAGCACGACGACAGCCCGGTTGCGGGGGATACGCATGTCGTGGGTGGGGGTGGCCAGCGCGATGGTCAACAGGATCAGGCTGAGCAGCGCCACCGCGATCGGAAGGTGCCGCCTCGGCGACTGCGGCACGGCCTCCTCGGTGAACCGGCGCAGCCGGCGCCGGCGGCGGGCGAACTGCAGCACGACGTAGATGCCCAGGACCAGCAGAACGGCCAGCAGGAACAGGAAGAACCACGCGTTCTGAAAGCCGGTGACCGACACGGGGCCCAGCAGGGGCAACTTCATGTGCAGCCACACTATGCGCCCG
>NZ_LZJB01000142.1:0-2710 GCF_001666895.1 Mycobacterium sp. E3298 | reverse complement strand
GTGAATGGGGACCAAGGTCTCTTCTTTGGTTTTGTAGAGACGCTCGAGCTGTAGGTGATACATCGGTCCCAGCGCGCGGGAGCCGGTGCGGATCTTCTCGTCGACCGACGGCTTGACGCACCACACCGTGGTGTCCCAGTTGCCCGCGTAATACCGCATGCCCGGCAGGAAGGACACCTTGCGCGGGTAGAGGTTTCCGACGACGACCACCCCGGCGATGACGACGAACAGGATCGCCACCGGCAACGGATTGGCCACATCGGACAACCCGAGCCAGGCGTGCGCCACGAACAGCGACAGCACGCCGAAGATCATGAAGACGTTCCACTCCAGCGGCACCCCCATCGGGAAGGCCAGCAGGATGTTCAGGTGGAAGACGATCATCACGAACGCGGCGATGGCCGTCGGCCAGCCGCCGTGGGAGAACAGCAGCGCCAGTGGTACCAGGCCTTCCACGGCGGTGGAGAAGTGCGCGATGAAACCCGCCAGCGCGCTGGGGCGCAGGTCGTCCGGGTAGCGCTTGAACATCGAGCGCTTGAGCGCCCCGGAGGGGATGAACGGGTTGTTCGCGAGCATCGTCGAGATCACGAACGGGAAGTGCCGGTTGAGCTTTGAGGTGGCCGCCCCGAGCCAGATCACCATGAAGACCACCTTGGCCCCGATGATGGAGTCCGCCCCGGCGAACAGGAAGACCAGCGCCAGCGGCGCATAGACCTCACCGCGCGCGGCCAAAAAGATCACCTTGTCGCGCAGACCGAGGACGGCCAGGACCGACAGGATCGCGACGGTGTGCCAAGGGGCCAGCACGCCAATGTCGGTGTGCAGGGCGGGGATTGCGCCGGTGCCATCGGACACCAGCGCGATGGCGAGCAGCGCCAGCAGCGCGCCGTAGAGGATGGCGTCGAGCGGGCTGCGGACGCTGCCCTTGGTCAGCGGCACCCGATCGGGCCACGGGGGCAGCCGGATGGTGCTGGGCCGCAACCAGTACAGGATGGAGCCCATCGGCGGGAAGTACCGGCCGGCCAGCGGCCCGAAGCAACAGCCCAGGCCGATGACTTCGAACAGCATCGTGTACAGCACGGCCTTCTCGAACACGATCGGTTCCGACCACCAGGCGGCGACGCCCGTGAAGCTGCCGATGCCCGTCGTGCACCACCCGAACACCCAGCCGCCGAGGATGTACAGCGCGATCTTCACGCCATACATCACATGCATCACCAGCGGGGTGCCGAACCCGTTCTCGGCGATGTGGCGCACCATCGGGACGATCCGTTGCGCGCGGGGTTGCTTGCTCCACTCGGCCACGTCGACGACGGGCAGGTTCGGCTGGATGAACCCCATGGCAGCTCCTTCGACGCAAAGGGCGTTCGCTGTGAAGGAGAAGCTACCTGCAGCATCAATCGTGTGGCGGCCAAATCACGACGAAAAGTGGTCCGAGCGGCCGTTAGCCGCCCCCGGTATGTCAACTGTGCGCCGTCAGGGTTTCGAACCCCGGACCCGCTGATTAAGAGTCAGCTGCTCTACCAACTGAGCTAACGGCGCTTTCGACGGCCGAGACCGCGTACGCGACAATAACAGGCGTCCTGCCGCGGAGTGAAATCCCGGTTTCCTTCCAGGTTAGCCACCCGAGAGCGCTCGCGGGGGCCTCGGGAAACCCGATCGCTGAAACCGTCTGCCGCGCAAGCCCCGTCAGAACAGGGTCCCGCAGTAGGGGGCCCGATCGGTGCTGAAGGCGGCATCCAGGTCGCGTATCGCGCCCGGGCGCTCTTCGGTGATCCGGCCCGCTCGCAGGAGCTCGGAGGCCGGGTGTGCGCCCATGTAGATGGTGGCCAGATCTGCCAGGCCGATGCCGACGTCGGTGGGCCCGTCGTGCGGTGTGCACTTGCCCACGCCGTCACGGGCCTGCAGGAGGAACCGCCCGCCGGCGAGGTCGAGGGGGTCGGTGACCTCCAGCGCGAGGTCGATGTCCGCCGCATACGCGCGGGTGCCCAGCACCTCGGGCACGTCGTTGATCCGCACCCAGAGGAAATCGCTCACACCGGTGGTTTCGGCGGCCCGCAGGTCGGTGAGCTTGAGCGGCAGCGGGTCGTCGACCGGCACGTCGATCTCGACCGTGTTGAACATCTCCAGGGCCAACAACGTTTGCAGCAGCTCGGTATGGGCCTCGTCGGTGATGGGGCAGAAGTCTTCGACGACCACGGTGCCCAACGGTGGCCGGTAGCCGTGATTCGACTCACCCACGACGCGGTAGGTCAGGAAGCCGTCCGGATGGATCGTGTAGTTCAACGGGCTGCCGTTGCCTCGCTGCACCGGCAGGTCCTGCCGATGGTCCGCCCACCAGGCTTCGTTGCGGGCCACCGCCCCATTCGTTGCAGCACACCATCTTTCGTAGATTTCCGGCAAGTGGTCTTTTGCCTCGGCGGCGGTGATCTCGCGCGCCCGGATCTCCGCCGGCGGCGTGCGCAGCTTGGCGAAGCGGCGGTCGACGGAGTAGCTGCGCAGATAGCTGCCCACGCCGGCGCCGAAGCCGTCGTACATCGCGGTCTGGGTCGGCACCCCGAAGACGATCGGGTAGCCGCGTTCGATCAGTATGCCGAGCCCCTTCGCGCTGAGCTGCCCCCAGACGCCCTTGCCTTGGTGAGTGGACGCGACGGCGATCATCGTCAGCCACGCGACTCACCGTGGCGGGCGGCGCCAGCCTGCGGGCCGG
>NZ_LZJB01000141.1:0-791 GCF_001666895.1 Mycobacterium sp. E3298 | reverse complement strand
GCTCCGCGCGCAGGGTTGCCATGAACAGCGAGAAAAACGGCACCGTCTGCTGATATTCGAACGCCTCACCGAACAGTGCCCGAACACCGGCCTTCTCGGCAAGCAACAAGACCTCGGTGAGCAACCGGCTCTTGCCGATGCCCGGTGGGCCCTCGATGACGAGCACACCCCCGCGCCCCCGGGCCACCGCATTGACCCGCGCGCCAACCGTTTTCAGCTCGTCTGCCCGCCCTCGAATCGGCGAGGTGATCAAGCGTTGGCCGCCGACATCAAATAGGCCGGTTGAAGACCCCACGGGAATCCCTGTCTTCCATCTACCGGACTGCCACTGCAGTGCACACCATTCTAGGTGTGCACGTCACCCAGGGTCGCGCATGAGCCGCGCCAGTTGGGAACGGGAAGTGATGCCCAACTTGGCGAAAGCGTTGTGTACGTGGGTTTTCACGGTGTGGGGGGAGAGATGCAGCTGCGTGGCGACGTCGCGGTTGGTCGCGCCCTGTGCGATGAGGTTGATGATCTTGAGTTCGGAATCGGTGAGGCTGTCCCAGCCGGTTTTTGACCGCGGGTGAGCCACGATGCGCCGTTCCACGCCTAATCGGCGCAATGTGCGGCCGACCCGGCGGGCATCGGCAATCGCCTCACACTCGATGTAGGTGTCGAACGCCGCGTTCAGTTGGTCGATCGCCTCGGCGTCGCGCCGTGCGCGAGCCAGCTCGCCGCCGGCGTCCTCGGCAGCACTGGCGTACAGCAGCGGCCGCGGAAACCCGCGAAGCGACTCCGCAACGGCCACC
>NZ_LZJB01000140.1:0-546 GCF_001666895.1 Mycobacterium sp. E3298 | reverse complement strand
CGGGCGCATAGTGTGGCTGCACATGAAGTTGCCCCTGCTGGGCCCCGTGTCGGTCACCGGCTTTCAGAACGCGTGGTTCTTCCTGTTCCTGCTGGCCGTTCTGCTGGTCCTGGGCATCTACGTCGTGCTGCAGTTCGCCCGCCGCCGCCGCGTCCTGCGGTTCGCCAACATGGAGGTGCTGGAGCGGGTCGCGCCGGCGCGCCCCAGCCGCTGGCGGCACGTGCCGACGATCCTGTTGGCCACGTCGCTGGTGCTGCTGACCACCGCGATGGCCGGGCCGACGTCCGACGTCCGGATCCCGCTCAACCGGGCTGTCGTCGTGCTGGTCATCGACATGTCGCAGTCGATGCGGGCGACCGACGTCCCGCCGAACCGGCTCAAGGCCGCCGAGGAGGCGGCCGGCCAGTTCGCCAGTCAGCTCACGCCGGGCATCAACCTGGGCCTGGTCGGCTTCGCCGGCACGCCATACCTGCTGGTGTCGCCCACCCCGCAGCACCAGGCGACGATCGACGCGCTCAAGAAGCTCGACTTCGCCGACAGCACGGC
>NZ_LZJB01000139.1:0-4311 GCF_001666895.1 Mycobacterium sp. E3298 | reverse complement strand
CTGGGCATGTACCCGGGTGCCGCGCAGCTGGGCGCGGAGGGTGCCGGCCTGGTGACCGAGATCGGCGCCGGCGTCACGGATTTGGCGGTAGGCGACGCGGTGATGGGCATCTTGGGCCTGACCGGGTCCGAGGCGGTCGTCGATCGCCGGCTGGTGACGCCGCTGCCGTCGGGCTGGTCGTTCGCGCAGGCCGCGGGCGTGCCGGTGGTGTTCTTGACGGCGTATTACGGGTTGTCGGTCCTGGGGGGCCTGCGCGCCGGCGAGCGGGTGCTGGTGCACGCCGGTGCCGGCGGCGTCGGCATGGCGGCCGTGCAGCTGGCCCGGCATTGGGGGGCCGAGGTTTTCGCGACCGCGAGCCGCGGCAAGTGGGACACCCTGCGCGCCATGGGCATCGACGACGATCACATCGCGGATTCGCGGACGCTGGAGTTCGAGGAGAAGTTCTCCGCGGCCACGGGCGGAGTCGGCGTGGAGGTCGTGCTGAACTCGCTGGCGGGCGAGTTCACCGACGCGTCGCTGCGGTTGCTGGGCCGCGGCGGGCGCTTCATCGAGATGGGCAAGACCGACCTGCGCGACCCGGCGGCGCACCCCGAGATCTATTACCGCGCGTTCGACTTGATGGAGGCCGGCCCGGACCGCATCGCGGCGATGTCGGCCGAACTGATGCGCCTGTTCTCGACCGGAGCTCTAAAGCCCCTGCCCGTCAAGGCCTTCGACGTGCGTTGCGCCGCGGAGGCGTACCGGTTCGTGAGCCAGGCCCGCCACATCGGCAAGGTGGTGCTCACGATGCCCGACGGGCCGGCCGGGCTGGGCGGCGGCACCGCACTGATCACCGGCGGAACCGGCATGGCGGGTTCGGCCGTGGCCCGGCACCTCGTCGACCGCTACCGGGTACCGCACGTCATGCTGGTCAGCCGCAGCGGTGAACGGGCGGACGGGTTGACGGGGCTGGTCGCCGAGCTGCGCGAGGCGGGCGCCGAGGTGTCGGTGGTGGCCTGCGACGTGGGCGACCGGGACGCCGTGGCCGGGTTGCTGGCGCGGGTGCCGGAGCGCTTCCCGCTGCGCGGCGTATTTCACGCCGCGGGGGTGCTCGACGACGCGGTGATCGCGTCCCTGACACCGGAGCGCATCGATACGGTGCTGCGGTCCAAGGTCGACGGGGCGTGGCACCTGCACGAGCTGACCCGGGATCTGGATCTTTCGGCGTTCGTGCTGTTCTCGTCGATGGCGGGGATCGTCGGGGCGCCGGGTCAGGGCAACTACGCCGCGGCCAACAGCTTCCTCGACGGACTGGCGGCCTACCGCCACGCCCATCGCCTGCCCGCCCTGTCGATCGCCTGGGGGATGTGGGAAGAGGCGTCGGCCATGACCCGGCACCTGGGCGACCGCGACAAGGCGCGGATGAGCCGCGCTGGGCTCGCCCCGCTGTCCACCCGGCAGGCGCTCGGCCTGCTCGACGCCGCGCTGCTGACGGAGCCGCCCGTCGTCGTGGCCACCCGGCTCGACACCGCCGCGCTGGCGCACGCCGGCGCCGCGCTGCCACCGCTGTTGAGCCAATTGGCCATTCGGCGCGCCCGACGGGTCCTCGACCCCACCGACATGGTGTCGTTGACCGGCCTGCGGGCGCGGCTGGACGGCCTGGCCCCCGAGCAGCGCCGGCGCGAACTGATCGACCTGGTGTGCGGCAACGCCGCCACGGTGTTGGGGCACAGCACCGCCGACGTCAACGCCGACCAGGCTTTCGGGGACCTCGGGTTCGACTCGTTGACCGCCGTGGAGCTGCGCAACAGGCTCAAGATCGCGACCGGCCTGACCCTTTCGCCGACGGTGATCTTCGATTACCCGACGCCGGCGGCGCTGGCCGAGCATCTCGACGGCCAGCTGACCACCGGCACGGCCGGTGCGCCGCCCGACCGAATGGCCCGCTTCAACGACGTGGCCCGCGAATTGCAGGCGCTGCTCGGGCAATCCGACTGGAGCCCAGGCGACAAGGCGCAGCTGGTCACCCGGCTGGAAGGCCTGCTGCGCTCGCTGACGGGGCCGGCGGAAGTGCACCACCCGGAGCAGCCCGACGACCCGTTCGACGACGACATCGCCACCGCCACCGAGAGCCAACTCTTCGCGATCCTCGACGAAGAGATCGGCCCCTAGCATGACGGACGTCGCAGTCATCGGCCTGGCGTGCCGATTCCCCGGCGCGGCAAACCCGCGCGAGTTCTGGGATCTGATCCGCAACGGCCGGGAAGCGACGCGGTTGCCCGGGGACGTCGCGGAGTTCGACGCCGACTTCTTCAACCTCTCGCCGCGCGAGGCGTGCGCGATGGACCCTCGCCAGCGGCTGGCCCTCGAACTGGCCTGGGAAGCCTTCGAGGACGCGTTCGTGGTACCCGAAAGCATTCGTGGCAACGACGTTTCGGTGTATGTGGGGGCGATGGCCGACGACTACGCGGTCCTCACGCTGCGCGACATCGCCGACAACCTCGACCACCACTCGTTCGCCGGGATCAGCCGGGGGATGATCGCCAACCGGGTCTCGTACGCCTTCGGTTTGCGCGGGCCGAGCATGACCGTCGACTCCGGCCAATCGTCGTCGCTGCTCGCCGTGCACCTCGCCTGTGAGAGCCTGCGCGCCGGCGAGTCGGCGCTGGCGATCGCCGGCGGGGTTCACCTGAACCTGGCCGACGAAACCGCAATGCTGGAGCGCGAATTCGGTGCGCTGTCGACGTCCGGTCGCACCTATGCGTTCGATCGGCGCGCGGACGGTTACGTGCGCGGCGAGGGCGGGGGACTGGTCCTGCTGAAGCCGTTGCCGGCGGCCCTGCGCGACGGGGACCGCGTCCACGCGGTCATCAGCGGCAGCGCCGTCGGTAACGCCGGGCACAGCGCAGCCGGGCAGACGGTGCCTTCCGTCTCCGCCGAGGCGGACGTGATCCGGCGGGCGCTCGCCACCGCCGGCCTCGGCGCCGGCGACATCGACTACATCGAGGCCCACGGCACCGGCACCAAGGTCGGCGACGCGGTTGAGGCCCAGGCGCTCGGCGAGGTGTTCGCGGCGCGCGAGCGCGCAGTGCACGTGGGTTCGGTCAAGACCAACATCGGTCACGCCGGCGGCGCGGCCGGGATAGCGGGCCTGCTCAAAGCCTTACTGGCCGTGCGACATTCGGTGCTGCCGCCGAGCTTGAACTACGCCGACGGCAATCCCGAACTCGAACACCTGCGCGTGAACACCGCCGCGCTGCCCTGGCCGGCGGCGGGGCGCCCGCGCCGCGCCGGTGTGTCGTCCTTCGGGATGGGCGGCACCAACGCACACGTCGTCGTGGAACAGGCCCCGCCGCAACCGGATACGCCCGCCGAACCGCACGAACCGCCGCTCGCATGGGTGCTGTCGGCCCGCTCGGGGCGGGCCCTGGCCAACCAGGCGCGCCGGCTGGCGGAGTGGGTGGCCGAGCCGGGGGTGAGCCCCGCGGACGTGGCGTGGTCGCTGGCGACGACGCGCTCGGTGTTCGAGCGGCGGGCGGTGCTGGTCGGCGGCGATCCCGAAGAGTTGACGCGCGAACTGGTGGCCCTGGCCGCCGGGGAGCCCGCCCCCGGCGTGATCGCCGGCCGGGCCGGGCCCGCGGCCAAGATCGCCTTCGTGTTCCCCGGCCAGGGCTCCCAATGGCCGGGAATGGGTCGCGAACTCCACCGGCGGTTCCCGGCCTTCGCGCGTGCCTTCGACGAGGCCGCGGCCGCGATGGATCCCCACCTGCGGTCGCCGTTGCGCGAGGTGATGTGGGGCACCGACGCGGAGCTGTTGCGCGGCACCGAGTTCGCGCAGCCGGCCTTATTCGTGCTCGAGGTCGCCCTGGCGGCGCTGTGGCGATCCTGGGGGGTGACGCCCGAGGTGGTTCTGGGTCATTCGGTCGGCGAGATCGCGGCCGCGCATGTGGCGGGGGTGCTGGCGCTGGGCGACGCGGCGCGCATCGTGGCGGCGCGCGGCCGGCTGATGGCGGCGCTGCCGGGCGACGGGGTGATGGTGGCGGTGAGCGCCACCGAGGCGGAGGTCGCCCCGATGCTCGGCGACAGTGTCGGCATCGCGGCGGTCAATGGCCCCAATGCGGTGGTCCTGTCCGGCGAGCGCGCCGCGGTCACCGCCCTGACGGATCGGTTGGCGGAAAGCGGCAGGCGCACACACCGGTTGGCGGTCTCGCACGCGTTTCATTCGGCGCTGATGGAACCGATGCTCGACGAGTTCGCGCGCCGGATCGCCGACATCGAGCCGCAACAGCCGCGAATCTGCCTGATATCCAACGTGTCCGGGGAGCCAGCCGG
>NZ_LZJB01000138.1:0-10953 GCF_001666895.1 Mycobacterium sp. E3298 | reverse complement strand
CGGCGCGACCGATCTGCGACAGCACCGACGGGTACTCGGTGAGATACGGCGTGGCGTGGGTGACGTGCGCCAGATAGGCGACCCCGGCCAGCAACACGCCAAGGATGGTGGCCATGGCCGTGAGCACTCGGCGGGCGTTGCGGCCCTGCGGCTTTCGGAAGTGGTCGACCGTGTTGGAGATGGCCTCCACCCCCGTCAGGGACGAGCCTCCGTTGGCGAAGGCTCGCAGCAACACCAAGATCGTCGCCCCCAGCACCAGCCCGTTGCCCTGGTGGACGGGCACGGTTCCCGCCATGTGCGTGGGATCGTAGACCGGCAGGTTCCCCATGGCCGCGCGGATGACGCCGACCACGATGGTCAGGCCGACCATGCCGATGAAGGCATAGGTGGCCAGCGCGAACGGCAGGCCCGCTTCCTTCAAGCCGCGCAGGTTTGCGTAGCAGATGGCAAGCACCACACCGACCGTGATTTCCAGGCTGTAGGGGCCCAGCGCGGGGACGGCCGACACCACCGCGACCGTCCCGGCCGCCGACTGCACCGCAACGGTGACCACGTAGTCGATCAGCAACGCGGCGGCGGCTATCTGCGCCACCCGGGGCCCGAAATTCTCGCGGGCGACGATGTAGGAGCCGCCCGCCCGGGTGTAGGCCATGACCACCTGCCGATACGAGGCGGCCACCAGCACGAGGATGAGCAAGATGACACCGGTGATCGGAAGCAACAACAGGAAGGCGGCCAACCCCGCGTGCGGCAACAGCTCGATCAGGATCTGCTCGGGACCATAGGCGACCGATGACACGGCGTCCGGTGAAAGAGCGCCAAGCGCAACCGGATTCGACAACTTCTCGGAGGCGATGTCCTCGGTGACCAACGGCTTGCCCAGGAAAACCCGCTTGGCGATGTCCCCGACCGAAAGGGGGATCCGTAGCTTGCCGGCCGAAGCGGTCACGACCACCGTCCTTACCGTGAGCGGGCGAAACACCTGCGATGCATTGTGCACGTTCGCCGCCGCCACGGTGGCAGTTGGGCGGCGCCGGTCAGGCGAGTCGCTGCACCGCGGCGGCGATCCGCTCGTCGGTGGCCGTCAACGCGACGCGCACGTGTTGCGCGCCGCGCGGGCCGTAGAAGTGGCCGGGCGCCACCAGGATGCCGCGCCCCGCCAGCCAGTCGACGGTGTCCGCGCATGGCTCGCCGCGCGTGGCCCACAGATACAGGCCGGCTTCGGAGTGGTCGACGGTGAATCCGGCCGCCCGCAGCACCGGCAGCAACGCCGCGCGCCGCCGTTCGTACCGCTCCCGCTGCGCCCGCTCGTGGGCGTCGTCGTCCAGCGCCGCGACCATGGCCGCCTGCACCGGCGTGGGCACCATCATCCCGGCGTGCTTGCGCACCGCCAGCAGCTCGGCCACCAGGTCGGGGTCACCGGCGACGAACCCTGCCCGGTAGCCGGCCAACGACGAACTCTTGGACAGCGAGTGGATCGCCAGCAGCCCGCTGTGGTCGCCGTCGCACACGGACGGATGCAGGATCGACAGCGGTTGGGCGTCCCAGCCCAGGCCCAGGTAACACTCGTCGGAGGCCACCACGCTGCCCCGCTCGCGCGCCCAGCCGACCACTTTGCGCAGGTGGTCGACGCCCAGCACGCGGCCGGTCGGGTTGCTCGGGGAGTTCAGGTAGACCAGCGCAGGCGATTGCGGGCCCAACTGGGTCAGCGAGTCCGCGCGCAGCACCGGCGCCTCGGCCAGCCGGGCCCCGACGTCATAGGTGGGATACGCCAGCTCGGGCACCACGATCACGTCCGCGGGTCCGAGCCCCAGCAGCGTCGGCAACCAGGCGATGAGCTCCTTGCTGCCGATCACCGGCAGGACGGCGGCCTCGCTGACCCCCGTGACGCCGAAGCGGCGGGCCAGCGCGGCGACCGCCGCTTCCCGCAGTCGCGGAGTGCCGGCGGTGGCGGGGTACCCGGACGCGGATCCGGCGGCGGCGAGCGCCTCTTGGATCACCGGCGCGACGGGGTCGACCGGTGTCCCGACGGACAGGTCGACGATCCCGTCGGGGTGGGAGCCGGCCAGCGCTTTCGCGTCGGCCAGCGTGTCCCACGGGAATTCCGGCAGGGACGCCGACACTCGCCCGCGTGCGGCGCGCGGCCTCACACCGGGCTGATCCAGCACCGGCCGGCTCAGTCGCCCTCGCCCTGCGGCGGCAGGTCTTTGACCGACTGCGGGTCGTTCTCGGTCATGCCGACCTTGGCGGCGCCGCCCGGCGATCCCAGTTCGGTGAAGAAGTCGGCGTTGATCTGGGTGTACTGGCTCCACTGCTCGGGCACGTCGTCTTCGTAGTAGATCGCTTCGACGGGGCAGACCGGCTCGCACGCCCCGCAGTCGACGCACTCGTCGGGATGGATGTACAGCATCCGCGCGCCCTCGTAGATGCAATCGACCGGGCACTCCTCGATACATGCCTTGTCTTTGATGTCGACACAGGGCTCGGCGATCGTGTAGGTCACAGACGTCTCCTCTATGTACTACTTCGGTGTGGGCTGCTCTTCGGCTCGCGCCCGGTGCTGCCGGCCGCTCCAGACAAAGCTTTCGGTTACTGATACTAGACGTTGCACATACACGTCAACCACTTGGCGCGCCCGTTAAACAGACGATTTAAGACCGCCGGTCTCGGAGGCCGCGGGCGGGGTGCGTTTCGCCAAGGGCGAACACCGGCCCCGGGCCGCCGACCTGCGCAAAGTCGCAGTCCGGCGGGGTCGTGCGATAACCATTGAAATGGAAGCACGGTCGTGGCGCCTGGTAACCTCGACCGGAAGACGGCAACCGCTGGGCAGATGTCGTCGCCTTGATAGCGGTGCATTAACGGGGAAGGTGTCCACACATGAGGCTGTCGTTGACCAAATTGACCGTCGCGATCGGTAGCGCCGCGGTGGCGTTGACCGCCGGCGCCGGGATCGCATCCGCGGACCCGACGGACGCGATCATCAACACCACGTGCAACTACGGACAGGTGATCGCGGCGCTCAACGCCACCGATCCGGCGGCCGCCGCGCAGCTGAACAGCTCGCCCGTGGCGCAGTCCTACATCCGCAGCTTCCTGGCCTCGCCGCCGCCGAAGCGCCAGCAGATGGCCCAGCAGATCCAGGCGATGCCGTCGGCGATGAAGTACTACGACGACATCAACCAGGTCGCCGTCACCTGTAACAACTTCTGAGCCCGCGGGTTCAGTAACCGCTGAGCAGGCCGCGCACGCGGCCCAGCGTCTGCGGCCCGACGCGGCTGCAAATCCGGGACGGGTCCGCGGGCCTACGCCCCCAGAGCAGCAGGACCCGCGCCGCGGCATCGGTTTCCAGCGTCGCCGGACCCTCGGGTTCGGTGAGCTCGACGGAGGTGCGGTCGGCTTCTGCGCTGACCACGACGTCGTCGGCGCCGGGGACCCGCAGCCGCGCCTCGATACGCTCGCCCGGCGCTAACTGCTTGGCGCCCTTGGCCAGCAGCGGCCTTCCGACCGCCAAGACGCTGTGGGTGGTCATCCAGGGCTCGGCCAGCCGCGCCCGCGCCGCCGCGTCGTCGCCGGTGATGTCCCAGCCGTGCAGCACCAGCTCTTCGCGCATGTGCTCGGCGAACCAGGGCACCTTCATGGTGCGGCCCGTCCACGCGACGTCGGTGTCCTGCGGCACGTCGTCGGCGGCCGCCGCAACCCGGTTCAGGGTGGCCATCCGACCGAGGAACGCGTCCCACAAATCGGGGTCGTTCAAGGCGCGCAACGGTCCCTCACGCTCCTCGAAGCCCCGCGTGCCGACCGGTTCACCCTCCAGGTGAGCGGCCAGCACCCGGGCGATCTCCTCGGCGTTCCCGGCCTGATGGATGACGACGTCGCGGACCGTCCACGCCTCGCACCAGGTGCCGGCGTCGGGCCTTCGCTGCTGCACCGCGTCCACGAATGGGCGCCACTCCGGGAACCGGTCGTCGTCGATCTGTCGGTTCACGGCGTCGGGGTACCCGCCCGGTCTGGGTGCTAAGCGGCCCGCGGGGCGTAGGTGGTGGTGCGTTGACGGGCCGGGCGCCCGATCCCCTCGGCGATCTCGGTCAGCTCCTCGACCGTCTTCGCCGACCCGTGTTCCGAACCGGCCATTCGCGAGATGGTCTCCTCCATCAGCGTGCCGCCCAGATCGTTGGCGCCACCGTTGAGCATCACCTGGGTGCGCTCGACGCCCAGCTTCACCCAGCTGGTCTGAATCTGGGAGATGCGGCCGTGCAACATGATTCGCGCCAATGCGTGCACAGCGCGGTTGTCGCGGTGGGTGGGCCCGGGCCGGGCCGCGCCCGCCAGGTACAACGGCGAGCTCTGGTGCACGAATGGCAGCGGCACGAACTCGGTGAACCCGCCGGTGCGGTCCTGGATCCCGCGCAGCACGTTGAGGTGGGCGACCCAGTGCCGCGGGCTGTCGACGTGCCCGTACATCATCGTCGACGACGACCGCAGGCCCACCTCGTGCGCGGTGGTCACGATGTCGATCCACTCCGAGGTCGGCAGCTTGCCCTTGGTGAGCACCCAGCGCACCTCGTCGTCCAGGATCTCGGCGGCCGTGCCCGGAATGGTGTCCAGCCCGGCCTCGCGCAGGCTGATCAGCCACTCGCGCACGCTGAGCCCGCTCTTGGTGACGCCGTTGGCGATCTCCATTGGCGAGAAGGCATGCACGTGCATCGACGGCACCCGCGCCTTGACGGCGCGGACCAGGTCGGCATAGCCGGTGACCGGCAGCTCCGGGTCGATCCCGCCCTGCATGCACACCTCGGTGGCGCCCTCGACGTGCGCCTCCCACGCGCGGTCGGCGACCTCGTCGGTGGACAGCGAATACGCGTCGGCGTCGCCCTTGCGCTGCGCGAAGGCGCAGAACCGGCAGCCGGTGTAGCAGATGTTGGTGAAGTTGATGTTGCGGTTCACCACGAACGTCACGTCGTCACCGACCGTATCGCGGCGTAGCGAATTCGCCAGGGCGGCAACGGCTTCCAGCGCCGGCCCGTCGGCGGTCGCCAGCGCCAGGTACTCGCTGTCGCTGCAGCCGGCCGGATCGCGCTCGGCCGCCCGCAGCGCGGCGAGCACGTCGGTGTCGATCCGCTCGGGGGCGCGGGCGGCCAGTTCGTGCACCTGCGCGCGGATCGATTCCCAGTCGCCGAAGGCGCTGTCCAGATCGCTGCGAGCCTCGGTGGCGCGGCCCTCGGTGTCGATTGCGGCGTTGAGGTCGACCCGCCCCGCGGACGCGACGTCGTCGGGCTCCTGCCAGGGCAGTCCCATGGGATTGACGTCGCGGGCCAGTCCGGTGGCCGGGTCGGCCAGCGCCAGCACGTGCCCGCGCACCCGGGGGTCGATCCACGCCGCCCCCGCCTGGACGTACCTGGGTTGGGCGGTCAGTCGCTGAACCAGTTCGTATCCGGCACGGGCGGTGATGTCGGCGAGGTCGTCCAGCGCGGGCCACGGCCGCTCGGGGTTGACGTGGTCGGGCGTGAGCGGCGAGACGCCGCCCCAGTCGTCGACCCCGGCGCCGACCAGGGCCAGGCACTCGTCGGGGGACACCAGGTTGGGCGGCGCCTGGATGCGCATGCCGGGACCGAGCACCAGCCGCGCGACCGCTACCGTCGCCAGGTAGTCGTCGATCCCCGCGTCGGGGACGCCGGCCATCGCGGTGTGCTCCTTGGCCCGGAAGTTCTGCACGATCACTTCCTGAACGTGCCCGAACTCCTTGTGCGACTTGCGGATCGCGTGCAGGGTCTCGGCCCGTTCGGTCAGGGTCTCGCCGATGCCGACCAGCAGGCCCGTCGTGAACGGGATGGACAACCGGCCCGCGTCGGTCAGCGTGCGCAGCCGGACGGCGGGGTCCTTGTCCGGGCTGCCATAGTGCGCAAGCCCTTTCGTCTCGAACAGGCGCCGCGATGTGGTCTCGAGCATCATGCCCATCGACGGCGCCACCGGCTTGAGCCGGGCCATCTCGGACCAACTCATCACGCCGGGGTTCAGGTGTGGCAGCAGCCCGGTTTCCTCGAGCACCCGGATCGCCATGGCCCGCACATAGGACAGCGTGGAGTCGTAACCGCGTTCGCCGAGCCACTGCGCTGCCTCCGGCCACCGATCCTCGGGGCGGTCACCGAGGGTGAAAAGCGCTTCCTTGCAACCGAGTTCGGCCCCGCGGCGGGCGATGTCGAGGATCTCGTCGGGCTCGAGATACATGCCCGCGCCCTGCGCGCGCAGCTTGCCCGGGACGGTGACGAAGGTGCAGTAGTGGCAGGTGTCGCGGCACAGGTGGGTGACCGGGATGAACACCTTGCGCGAATAGGTGATCGGCAGTCCGCCGCCGGGGCCGCGCCGGCCGGCCGACGCCAGACCCGCATCGCGTACCCGTGCCGCACTGGCGCACAGATCCGCGAGGTCGTCACCCCGCGCGGTCATCGCGACGGCCGCCTCGTCGACGTTGAGCGCGACGCCGTCTCGGGCGCGGCGCAGCACCCGCCGCAGCGCGGATGCGCTCGTCTTTGGCGGAACCACAGGATTAGGAAGAGCGGTAGGCTCCTCGCCCGGAGTCAGCGGCACCTTCGTGTAACTTCCCCACGATCGAATTTCATCCGCGTGTCCCAACATGTGAAATTTTCTTTCAGGCCCGTGCGGGCCCGGTCTGCGCAACAGTCAACAGTAGCGTCAGGCCCACACCGGCAAGCGGGGACATCCCTTGCCGCGACCGCACGAACGTCAGGCCCGGTGGCCGCGCCGCCACAGCACCCAGAACGGCGGCGCCGCCCCCAGCGCGATCAGCAGCAACGCCCCGTAGGCCAGCAGGCCGCGGCCGCCCAGGATGACGTCGTCGCCCGGGCCGCCCATGCTGATCACGGCCACGGTGAGCAGCCACGTCCACAGCGGCAGCGCGGCCAGCCGCGACGAGGCGGTCCACCGGCCGGCGGCCCAGACCAAGGCGGCGTTGACCAATCCAGAGATCAATCCGCTGATGGGGAACGGGATCGATCCGAGGTAGGAAGGCAGCAGCAGGGCCCCGGCCAGTGCGGAGAGGACCCCGTCGACGGCCAGCAGCGTCAGGACAACGAAACGGATCGCGGGGTCTGTCGCGCCGCCGTCTTCGACGGGTATGGCGCGCGGCTTCGTTTCGGTCAGGTCGGAACGCTGTCGATGTTGGAGAGTATCGAGCCGATAACCCACTGCAGGCTGTCGAGCCGGTCCTGCCAATGCTGCTGATTAGGGTCCAGGTCGGGGTCCATGCGAAATCCTTCCGTGGCTGCCTGATTGGCAAGCCTACCGCGTGACGACCGCGCCGAAATCAAGCCCGGCGAGCAGGTCCGTCTCCCAGCCGCGCTCGTCGCGCTCCCCCGCCGTGCCGGCGACCAGCACGTAGTGTTCGTCCGCCATGATCGGCAGCGCCATGTTGTTCGACAGGGCGCAGGCCCGGCCCGTCGGCCCGACGATCACCTGGGTGGCATGCGCGGCCAGCGCGGCCCGCTTCGCCGCCCACGCCGCAACGGCGGGCTCGACGACGGCGTCGATGTCGGCGTCCGCGTACCCGAAGCCGAACTCCTCCTCCGGGGGGATGGTCCACCCGGGTCGCAGATCCTCGGGTTCGAGCGCGCGCATGCCCGCCACGAAGGCGTCGGTGGCGAGCACCGACCAGTAGAACTTCGGCACGGTCCACGGCTCGCCGGGGAAGTCGTCGGAGCCCGCGGCGGCGACGGCGCGCGTCGTGACGGTGTGAGTGTGGACGTGATCGGGGTGGCCGTAACCGCCGCCCGGGTCGTAGGTCACCACCACGTGCGGCCGGTATTCGCGAATGATGGCAACGAGCGCGCCGACGGCCTCCCGTTCGTCGGCGTCGATGAACCGCTGGCGCCGCCGCCCGGGCGTGCCCCGCATGCCCGAGTCGCGCCAGCGTCCGGCGCCGCCCAGGTAGTGCGGTTCGCCGACGCCCAGCTCACGTAGCGCGGCGGTGAGCTCGCCGATCCGGAAGCCGCCCAACTGATCCGCGCGGTCGACGGCCAACTCGGCCCACCGCTCGCCGATGACCTCGCCCTCCTCGCCGAGCGTGCAGGTGACGACGCGCACGTCCGCCCCGCGGGCGGTGTAGTGGGCGATGGTGGCGCCGTTGCTGAGGCTCTCGTCATCGGGATGCGCGTGGACGAACAGCAGCCGTGGAGTCTCAGGCATGGACGCACCCTACCCGTCCCCGGCCGGCGGTAGCGGTCTCGTCGCAGCCGATAGGAACGCGTGCGGCTACTATCGAGGGATGCCGCAGCTCACCAAGACCGCCCCGGCCGGCGGCAGGAGCCGCCGACGGGGCGAGGTCCTCGAACGCGCGCTGTACGAGGCCACTCTGGCCGAGCTGGCCGAAGTCGGGTACGGGGGGTTGACGATGGAGGGCATCGCGGCGCGCGCCCACACCGGAAAGGCCGCCCTGTACCGGCGCTGGACCACCAAGTGCGAGCTGGTGCACGCCGCCCTGGTCCATACGTTGCCGCCGTTGCCCGAGGCGCGGGCCGGCCGGTCGGCCCGGGACAACCTGCTGACGGTCTTCACCGCGCACCGCGACGTCTGCGCCGGCAAGACCGCGTTCCCCGGCATGGCCACCGTCAACCAGCTGCTGCACGAGCCCGAGATGCGGGCCATCTTCGCCGACGCGGTGGTGGCTCCCCGCCTGCAGATCATCGAATCGATCCTGCAGGCCGCCGTCGCGGAGGGCGACCTCGATCCGGAGATGACCACCCCGCTCACCGCGCGCATCGGCCCGGCTCTGATCAACCAGCACTTCCTGCTGACCGGATCGCCGCCCAACCGCAGGGAGCTGGCGCTGATCGTCGATACCGTGATCCCGCCGCGGACCAGACGGGACTGAACGGGCCGATCAGGGCCCGGTCTTGATCCATTGGCCGGCGTCGCCGACGATGCCGACCGGCACCGCTCCCGTCAGGCTGACGTTCTGCACGCTCGGGCCGGCGGCGACGATCGTGGTGTCCTGCAGGATCGGCAACACCGTGGACATGTTCCACAACCGCGGCTCGACCGCGGTGATCACGTCGTTGATGTTCTTGGTGCCGTTGAGCGCGGCGTCGATGTTCGACTGGACGCTGCGGTCGCAGATTCCGGTGAGGTTCGACGGCGCCTGCACCAGGGCGTTGGGGTCCGGCGGCCGGCTGGGCGCGGACGAGGTCGGCGTGGTGGAGGAGGCGCTTGACCCGGTCGACGGCGGCGCGCTCGACGAGGGCGGATTCGTGGTCGGCCCCGTGGATGTCGGCACCTGCGTCGCCTCCAGCGCCGGGCAGCCGTACCGCGAGGCCAGCCGCGTCGCCAGGTTCCCGCCGGCCTGATGCCAGCCGACGATCGCGTCCACCTGGTTGTTGTTCAGCGCGTCGCGATACAGCGTGACCGGGTCCAGCGCGAGCACGCTGGCGGCGATGCCCACGTTGCGCAACTGGTCGGCGGCGGTGTTGGCCACCGCGACGGAGGTCGGGTCGTTGGCCGCCACGCCGATGACCAGCGACAGCTGTTGGCCGTCCTTGCTGATCCGGCCGCGGATGACCTCGGGCGGCCCGGTGTTCGCCGGCGTCGGGGCCGGTGACCCCGCTGAAGCCGAAGCGTTGCCCTCGACCTTGTAGCCGGCCCCCTCCAGCAGCGCCAGCGCCGCCGGCGTCGTCATCGCGGGCGGCGCGGTCGGCTCGTAGCCGGGATCGCTGGGCGCGCGGATCTGGGCCTGGTCCAGCGTGACGGTGTTGTCGCTGCCCGCGCCCACCGCCGCGAGCAGGTCGACGTCGAGCAGCCCGAGGATCGCCTTGCGCACCTGGGCGTCGGACAGCTTGGGCTCGGTGGCGCGCAGCGTCAGCTGCATGACGCGCGGCGTCACGATCCGGGCGGTGCGCACGTCGGGGATGGCGGACAGCTGCGCGAAGGCCGCCGATCCGCCGTGCACCTGGGCCACCTGGGTGTCGCCGTTGCGCACCGAATCGGCCAGCGCGGCCGGCGCCCCGGCGCGCCGGAACAGGATGACGGCGGGCTTGGCCGGTGATCCCCAATAGCGGTCGTTGCGGGCCACCAGGATCTCGTCGCGCTGCGGATCGATGCTCTCCACGCGGAACTGGCCGCCGGTCACCGGGAGCGCCCGGGCCAGCCCGGCCGCGAACCCGCCCGGCACGTCCTTGACGATGTGCGCCGGAAGGATGTTGCTGAACAGCTCTTTCCATGATGGATACGGCTGGGCGAAGGTGACCACCGCCTGCTTGCCGCCCTCCAGCGACTGCACGCCGGTGATGAGGTCGTAGCCGGCGGGGTCGACGACGCCGGGCTGGCTGACCATCTGCCGCCACAGGTACCAGAAGTCATCGGCGGCGATCGGGGCGTTGTCGGTCCACTGCGCCTCCGGCCGGATCTTGTAGGTCACCGTGAACGGGTTCTGGTTGGTGACTTCGGCGGACTCCAGCAGCGTCGGGTCCATCTCCCAGCGCGAGCCGGTGGGCGTCGCGGGGTCTGGCACGGGCCGGAACGCGCTCGGCAGCACCAGCGCGCTGATCGCCGCGTTCACCGGCGACAGGTCGGACAGCAGGTGCGGGTTGAAGCCGGCGCCGATCGAGTCGATGCCCATGATGATCTGGGTGGGCCGCGGCGGGGGCGGTGGCGAGTTGTGGGGCGTGTCGGTGCTCTGCGGCGCCGGCGGGGGGTTGACCGTGCACGCCGCCAGCGCCAATCCGGTCAGCGAGAGGAGCACGCCGACCGTCACGAAGAAACGGCGGACTCGTCTCGGCATGCCGATCAGGGTAACGAGCAGCTGCCCGGCAGCCCGCCCAAGCACGCGCGATTAACCCCGGGCCTTGGCCCGCGCCCGGCTGCGGGCCCGGGTCGTGGCGTCCAGTTCGACCTTGCGGACCCGGACGATCTCCGGAGTCACCTCGACGCATTCGTCCTGCGCGCAGA
>NZ_LZJB01000137.1:0-1286 GCF_001666895.1 Mycobacterium sp. E3298 | reverse complement strand
GTTGCGCGCGACCTACCGCCGGCTGGGCCACCGGGTGGACGTGATCGAGCCCGCGGCCGGACTGCCGGACATGGTGTACGCCGCCAACGGCGGATTCATCGCCGGCGACGTCGCGATCGTCGCGAAGTTTCGATTCGCGGAGCGCGCCGGTGAATCGCGCGCCTATGCCGACTGGATGTCATCCATCGGGTACCGGCCGGTGTCCACCCGTCATGTCAACGAGGGACAGGGCGACCTGCTGATGGTCGGGCAAACGGTATTGGCGGGCTACGGCTTTCGCACCGACCGGCGCGCGCACCCGGAAATCTCCGCGGCGCTTCGCCTGCCCGTCGTTTCACTCGAATTGGTGGATCCGCGTTTCTACCATCTCGACACCGCGCTGGCCGTGCTCGACGACCACACGATCGCGTTCTACCCGCCGGCGTTCAGCGCCGCCGCCCAGGATCAACTGCAGGCGTTGTTCCCCGACGCGATCGTGGTGGGAAGCGCCGACGCGTTCGTCCTCGGCCTCAACGTCGTGTCTGACGGACGGCGCGTCGTCTTGCCCGCGGCGGCAACCGGATTCGCCGCGCAACTACGTGCCGCGGGCTTCGAGCCCGTCGGCGTCGACCTCTCTGAGCTCCTCAAGGGAGGCGGTTCGGTCAAGTGCTGCACATTGGAGGTCTTTCCATGACGATCCTCGCCCCGACTCCGACCGAAACCGATGCCGCCATCGAGCTGGTCGAACGCCATGCGGCGCACAACTATTCGCCGCTGCCGGTGGTGGCCGCCAGCGCGGAGGGCGCATGGATCACCGACGTGGAGGGTCGGCGTTACCTGGACTGTCTGGCCGCCTACTCGGCGGTGAACTTCGGCCATCGCAACCCGGAGATCACGGCAGCGGCCCACGCCCAGCTCGACACCGTCACGCTGGTGAGCCGCGCTTTCCATTCCGACACCCTTGGCCCGTTCTGCGCCGCTTTGGCCCGGCTGTGCGGCAAGGACCTGGTGCTGCCGATGAACTCGGGCGCCGAAGCCGTGGAGAGCGGTCTCAAGATCGCCCGCAAGTGGGGCGCCGACGTCAAGGGCGTCCCCGACGGTCGCGCAAACATCATCGTGGCCGACAACAACTTTCACGGTCGCACGATCAGCATCGTCAGCTTCTCCTCGGATCCCACGGCGCGGGACGGTTTCGGGCCGTTCACGCCGGGGTTCCGCTCGGTGCCCTTCGGCGACGCAGACGCGCTGGCGTGTGCGATCGACGACGACACGGTCGCCGTGCTGCTGGAACCGATTCAGGGCGAGGC
>NZ_LZJB01000136.1:0-883 GCF_001666895.1 Mycobacterium sp. E3298 | reverse complement strand
GGCGTGGCCGGGTTGCGGCCTGCGGCGCGCCGCATCGCCGAGCGCTGGGTGCGCCAGGGCACCGACACCGGTCACACGCGCACCCTGTGGCGGGCATCTGGTGACTCTCGAAAGTGATAGCGCCGGCGATATCAAATTCGAGAAGCACTTACTGGTTGCGGGCTCAGGTGCAGTCGCAGCAGCAGTCGTCGCAGTCGCAGCAGCAATCGCAGCCCTCGCAGCAGCACCAGCAGCCGGTTCCGTCGCCGCGCCGCGACTTGCGCCCGGGGTTCGGCGTTCCCTCCTCGGCGCCGGGCTCGATCGGCTGGTCGCCGAAGTTGATGGGCTCCTGCTGGCCGCGCGGCGTTCCGCTCTTGGCCGTGAAACCGGCCTGGGCGAAGGTGCGCTTGATCGCGCGGCGGACCTCGTTGGTCAACAGCCGATCGACCAGCCGCCCGTCGGTGAACGACACGTCGGCCAGCGCCAGCTCGATGCCCAGCACCGCGTCGTCGCACAGGGCGCGCGCCGCCGCCGCGGGAGTTGCGGTCGCCGCCAACGGGTTCCACTTCCCGCGCGCCACGTCGTCGCGGTAATCCTCGATCGCGTCCAACAGGTGCGCCACCCGGCCGAACAGCCGCCCAACCTCGCGCAACGGCGCCGCGTTGTGCGGGCGGCCGGCCAGCACGGCGGTATGCGCGAACGCCTCGGCGACGGCGGTCTCGGTGGGCTCGGTCACCATCAGCAGCGAGCTGCCCGGACGGGCCTGGGCTTCGAGCGCCGCCTGGCGGTCCATCGCGGCGACCAGCACGCCGGTGTCGAAGCCCAGGGTGTGACCGGTGTCGGTGCCCTGGCGCACCCAGCGCTCGGCGATGCGGCGCGCCGCAGGCCGCAACCCGGCCACGCC
>NZ_LZJB01000135.1:0-3161 GCF_001666895.1 Mycobacterium sp. E3298 | reverse complement strand
CGGCTGACCGCCCAAGCCGGAGATCGCTTCTGCAGGAACGCCGTGAAGGCCTCGATCTGTTCGGCGGTTCCGATCGACGACCAGTAGCCCGTCACGTCGACGGGTGGCAGCGCTCGCGCCATTTCCCTCTTGACGGCCGCGCGCGCGGCGGGTCCGGTCTTCCGGACTCGCTCGAGCAGGGCATCGACCTCCGCGCGCAGCGAGTCGTGCGCAACGACCTTGCCGACCAGACCGAGTCGCTCGGCCTCCTGCGCGTCGACCCAATCATTGCCGTAGATCAGGTGATTGGCCCGCAGCGTGCCCAGTCGGTGCGGTAGTCGAGCGGCGACGAACGCCTCGTACACGCCACGGGTGAGATCCGGGACCCGGAACCGGGCGCGATCGGAGGCGACGACGAGGTCGGCGAACAACGTCATCACCAAGCCGCCCCCCATGGCGATGCCGTTGACGGCGCAGACCACGAGTTTCGGTATCTTGCCCAGCGTTTCGAACGGTGTTCCGTCATAGGACTCGGTGAACGCGTCCCACCGGCGATCCGGATTCTGCACCGCGTTCATGTCGCCGCCCGCACAGAACACGTCGCCCGTGCCGGTGATCACCAGAAAGTTCAGGTCCGGTTCGTCGGCGACGATCATCGCGGCCCGTTTGATCCCGTGGTAGCCGTCCGCGGTGACGGCGTTCTTCTTCTCCGGCCGGTTGATGGTGACGGTCAGGGTGTCGCCGTCGATCCTGCCCTCGAGCTCCGACGCACAGAGGTCGACGTCGACGGAATCCGGTAGGGCGTTCACTGCGCCTCGATCACGGCGAGCAGTTCGCCGACGTCATAGCTTGCCCCGGCGCTGACCTTCCACGTCACAACGCCGCTGGCCGGCGCTTCGATGTCCATCTCGACCTTGTCGGTGGCGATCTGGTAAAGGGGATCGCCCTCGGAGACATGCGCGCCGTCCGCCACGTAGAGCTCCGTCACCTCCGCTTCGGTGATCGCGTCGCCCGGCTTCGGCATCCGCACCTGGATCACGCGATCCTCCTGACCGCTTCGACGAGCCGCGCCGTGTCCGGGCGGCAGGCGGCTTCCAGCGTCGCCGCCCGCGGGACGGGCGTGTACGTTCCGCCCACGCGCTGGATCGGGGCCGACAGCTCGCCGAAGAGCTCCGTCCCGACGGCCGCGGCGATTTCGGCTCCCGGGCCGCAGAACCCGACGGACTCGTGAGCGACGACCAGGCGCCCGGTTTTGCGGACGGAGTCGAAAACGGTGGCCAGATCCAACGGCACCAGGGAGCGCAGGTCGACCACCTCCACCGAAACGCCTTCGGCGGCAAGCTGTTCGGCGGCGGCCAGGGCGGCGTGCACCAAGCTGCCGTAGGTGCAGATCGTGACGTCGGCGCCGGCGCGTTTGACGTCGGCCTGGCCGAGCGGGATCACGTAGTCGTCCGTCGGCACGGGCCCCTTGCCGCCGCCGTAATAGAGCTTCATCGACTCGATGAACAGGCAGGGATCGTCCTCGGCCAGGCAGGCGTTGAGCAGCCCGACAGCGTCGGCGGCGGTGCTGGGCCACACGACCTTGATGCCGGGTGTGTGCATCGCCCAGGCCTCGAAGGCCTGGGAGTGCTGCGGGCCGGCCGCCGTGCCCACCATGGCGCGGATGACAACCGGAGCGCCCTGCCGTCCGCCGGACATGTAGCGGATCTTGGCCGCGTGATTGGCGATCTGGTCCATGGCCACGCCGAGGAAGTCCATGAACATCAGCTCCGCCACCGGCCGCAGACCACCCAGGGCCGCGCCCACCGCGGCGCCGATGATCGAGGACTCCGCGATCGGGGTGTCGCGCACCCGCTGGGCGCCGTATTTCGTCGACAACCCCGCGGTGATCTTGAACATGCCGCCCGACGGGTCGGCGATGTCCTCGCCGAGCAGCACGATCGCATCGTTGGCCGCCATCGCGCGATCCAGCGTGCGGTGGATCGCCTGCACCAGGCCGAGGGTCTCGGTTTCGCCCTGGGGTATCGCGGCGCGCTTTGTCGCCGGTGCCGCAAGCTCGCTGCCGTGGGCGGCAAACACGTCGCGGGTCAGTTCGTCGTCGGCGGGGGGCTCGGCGTCGCGGGCGGCGGCGAAGGCCGCGTCGATCTCGGCAACCAAGTCGGCGTCGATCCGGTCCAGGTCGACGGCATGCGCCAAACCCGCGTCGATGAGCCGCCGCCGATACCGCGCGAAGGGCGGGTCGGCGCGCTTGGCGGCCAGCTCGTCGGGGTCGGCGTAGGGCATCTGGTCGCCGAAGTAGTGCCCCTGCAGGCGGTAGGCGACCGCTTCGACGAACGACGGCCCGCCCCCGGACCGTGCGCGCTCGGCCGCCTCGGCCACTGCCTGGTACACCGCGTGCGGGTCCGTGCCGTCGATCGTGACGCCGGGCATCGCATAACCCGCGGCCCGGTCGGACAATCGCGCCGTGCGGGTGTAACCGGCCACCGGCGTGCATTCGGCCCACGCGTTGTTCTGGCAGAAGAACACCACCGGAAGCGCCCATAGCGCAGCCATGTTCATGGCCTCGTGGACGTAACCGATGCTGGTCGCCCCGTCGCCGAAGCTGACCAGTACCACGCGGTCACTGCCCTTGACGGCCTCCGCCAGCGCGATCCCGTTCGCGATCAGGGGGCCGGCGCCCACGATGCCGGTGGTCCAGGCGATGCCATGCTCGGGGTCGTAGATGCCCATCGCGCCGGCCTTGCCCTTCG
Organism: Mycobacterium sp. E3298; assembly: GCF_001666895.1. Classification (NCBI taxonomy): domain Bacteria; kingdom Bacillati; phylum Actinomycetota; class Actinomycetes; order Mycobacteriales; family Mycobacteriaceae; genus Mycobacterium; species Mycobacterium sp. E3298. The sequence goes on along the minus strand of NZ_LZJB01000135.1, from coordinate 432 downwards.
ACAGGCCGGTGCCGCGGCCGAGGATCTCGGCGAAGTACGCGGTCAGGTCGACGCCCTTGGCCACGACGTCGCCCAGCCCGCGATAGGTGGTGACCAGTTGGTCCGCACTTGACAGGGCGAGCGCGGCCCCGGCCGACATCGCCTCCTGACCGTCCACCGGCCAATAGCTCATCGCGATTTCCCCGGACGACAACCCTTTTCGGACGCGCTGGTCGCTGTGGTGCACCTTGCTCATGAGGCGGTACAACGCGACGGCCCGGTCGCTGCTCAGGGGCCGGGTACCGACGTCTACCTGCGTGGCCATCACCACTCCTTTGCGATGCGCACTCCGCCAACGAGCATACAATACAATATGACGATATTTGTTCAGTCGTCCGATGGCGCCCAGTGCCAGTGAGGAGAGCTTCGACCGCGATGCCCGATCGACCAGCC
>NZ_LZJB01000134.1:0-946 GCF_001666895.1 Mycobacterium sp. E3298 | reverse complement strand
TGGTCGCGGTCGCCGCGCGGGGGGCCACGTTGACGTTGATCCGGGACGGCGAGCCGATCGAGGCGCTCGACGCGATGAGCTCGTGGTGGACCGCGATTCACGGGCACGGCCACCCGGTGCTGGACGCGGCGCTGACCACGCAGCTGGGAGTGATGAACCACGTCATGTTCGGCGGGCTCACGCACGAACCGGCCGCCCGGCTGGCGCAGCTGCTGGTGGACACCACCCCGGCCGGGCTGGACACCGTGTTCTTCAGCGATTCCGGATCGGTGTCCGTCGAGGTCGCGGTCAAGATGGCGCTTCAGTACTGGCGCAGCCGCGGCCGGCCCGGCAAGCACCGGCTGATGACCTGGCGGGGCGGCTACCACGGCGACACGTTCACGCCGATGAGCGTCTGCGATCCCGACGGCGGCATGCACACGCTGTGGACCGACATCCTGGCCCGCCAGGTGTTCGCCCCGCAGGTCCCGCGCGACTACGACCCCGGCTACACCGCGGCGTTCGAGCAGCAGCTCGCCGAGCACGCCGGCGAACTGGCGGCCGTCATCGTCGAACCGGTGGTGCAGGGCGCCGGCGGGATGCGCTTCCACGACCCCCGCTACCTGCGCGACCTGCGCGAGCTGTGCCGGCGGCACGACGTGCTGCTGATCTTCGACGAGATCGCCACCGGCTTCGGCCGCACCGGCGAGCTGTTCGCGGCCGACCACGCCGGGGTGAGCCCGGACATCATGTGCGTGGGCAAGGCTCTGACCGGCGGCTACGTCACCCTGGCCGCCACGCTGTGCAGCACCGACATCGCGCACACCATCAGCGCCGGCGAGGCCGGCGCGCTGATGCACGGGCCCACCTTCATGGCCAATGCGCTGGCCTGCGCGATGTCGGTGCTGCACAGCGTGGCGGCCAGGGTGACGTAGCCGCCGGTCAGAGCCTTGCCCACGCACATGAT
>NZ_LZJB01000133.1:0-4162 GCF_001666895.1 Mycobacterium sp. E3298 | reverse complement strand
GCCGCGCCGCACGTACTCGCCCCTGTTGGGCCGGCTGCTGCACGACCGCACCGCGGACAAGATGGCCCGCACCGTCAGCCGGGTCCGGGGCGCGACCGCCATCATCGTCCCGTACGACATCGAGTCGCGGATCGGACGGCTCGCGCCCAACGGTTTTGACGCCGACGACGCGGTAGTGGTGACCCCGATATCGAGTCTCGTGGGCGACTGACCCCGGGGCAGCCGGCGCCGAGGCGACGCTGGCCGCAAGAATTCGAACTAAGTTGCGCGAGTGTGCATCCATGGCGATTTTTGGGGCCGTTTTTGTCGGTGGGGGTGGCTAGTTTGGCGGTATGAGTCCAGATGGTCATCCCGACGCCGAGGCAGTGTTCGATGACCTGGATGCAGTTTTGGCCCGCGCCCGCGCGCTGCCGGTGGACGCGATGACGGTGCGGCAGCAGCTGGCGATTCTGGAACGCTGCGAGCAGGCGCGCCGCCAACTGCCCGCACTCGAACACCCGGTGATCAACTCCCTGGCCCATCAGGCCACCCCCGAAGAGTTGGGCGGCACCTTGGCGCATGCGATCGCCGAGGCGACGTTGGTCAGCCGCGCGGAGGCTTCACACCGCGTCAAGGAAGCGGTGGATCTCGGCCCGCGGCGCGGGCTGACCGGCGAACCGCTGGAGCCGATTCTGCCGGCCACCGCGGCCGCCCAGCGGGCGGGGAAGCTCGGTGCCGGGCAGGTGGCGGTGATCCGCCGGTTCTTCCGTCAGCTGCCCGGCTGGGTCGATGCCGCCACCCGTGCCGCGGTCGAGGCCGACCTGGCCACGCACGGAACGCAGTACCGCCCCGAACAATTGGCCGCGCTCGCCGATCACGTCGCCGATTGCCTCAACCCCGACGGCACCTACCGCGACGAGGACCGGGCGCGGCGCCGCGGCCTGGTGTTGGGCAAGCAAGCCGCGGATGGCATGTCCGAGCTGCGCGCCCTGCTCACCCCCGAGGCCCGCGCCACCCTCGAGGCGGTGCTGGCCAAACTCGCCGCGCCCGGCATGTGCAACCCACTCGAGGACACCCCGTGTGTGGACGGGGCCCCGAGCCAGGAGGCCATCGACCGCGACGCCCGCTCGGCGGCCCAACGCAACCACGACGCACTGCTGGCGGCCAACCGCGCGCTACTGGCCTCGGGAGAACTCGGCCGCCACAACGGGTTACCGGCCTCCATCATCATCACCACCACCCTGGCCGACCTGCAGGCCGCCGCCGGTCACGGCCGCACCGGTGGTGGCACCCGGTTACCGATCAGCGACGTGATCCGCCTGGCCCGCCACGCCCACCATTATCTGGCCGTCTTCGATCACGCCAAACCCGTGGCCCTCTATCACAGCAAGCGGCTGGCCTCCCCCGGCCAACGCATCGTGTTGTACGCGAAAGACCGCGGGTGTTCGGCGCCGGGCTGCACCGTGCCCGGCTACCTCTCCGAGGTCCACCACGTCACCGACTACGCCCAATGCGGCCGCACCGACATCGACAACCTCACCTTCGCCTGCGGACCCCATCACCGCCTGCTCAAACCCGGCGGCTGGACCACCCGCACAAACACCAAAGGCGACACCGTTTGGATCCCACCCCCACACCTGGACCGCGGCCAACCCCGCACCAACACCTTCCACCACCCCGAAAAACTTCTCCACGACGACGACGATGACGACGCGGCATAGTCACTCGGTCAGCGTCGCCCGGATACACTCGGTGACGTAGGGGAGCGCCAGCCCCGTCGAATTCGCCAACGCCGGATGGGTGGCCAGCAACTCACGCACCTGGTCCAGCGTCCTGGTGCGGACCTCGGTCGGCGAGGTGATGCAGTAGCTGCGCGACGCGACCAAGTCGATCAGCGCTTGCGGCGTAAGGTAATTCGTCCACTCGACCTGGTGGCGCTCCGGCTCGGTGAACGAGCCGGACAGCGTGACGTCGAAGCGGCCGCGGTCGCCGTCGGAACCGATGATCTCGCCCAGCTCCCGCACCCAGCCCAGCCGCTCGTCGCGGGTATTCCACACCAGGCCCAGCCGCCCGCCGGGCCGCAGTACGCGGGCCACCTCGGGGATGGCGCGCTCGGGATCCACCCAGTGCCACGCCTGCGCGACCAGCACAACGTCAACGCTGTTGTCCGGCAAGGGAATCCCTTCCGCGGTGCCCAGGAGCGCGCGGGTCTCCGGCAGCGAGGTGCGCAACACCTCCAGCATGTCGGGAATCGGGTCGACGGCCACGACGTCCAGCCCGCGTTCCACCAGCCGGGTGGTCAGCTTGCCGGTGCCCGCCCCGAGGTCGAGCACCTGGCGCGCGCCGCGCGGCAGCAGCCAGTCGATGGCCTCCGGCGGGTAGGACGGGCGTCCCCGCTCATAGGCCGCCGCCGCGGAACCGAACGACAGGGAGCGGTCGTGGCGAGAACGGGTCACCGCCGTCACGTGCCTTCGTTGGCGGCGAGATCGAGCGTCTTGCGAATCAGTTCCCCGACCGCCTCGGATTCCACCAGGAAGCCGTCGTGCCCGCAGATCGACTCGACAACTTCCAGGCCGCCGCAGCCCGGCAGCAGCTCGGCGAGCTCCTCCTGCAACCGCAGCGGGTAGAGCCGGTCGGAGGTGATGCCGCCAACCACGGCGGGCACCGGGCAACCGGTCAGGGCCTTGCGCACCCCGCCGCGACCGCGGCCGACGTCGTGGCTGTTCAGCGCCTCGGTCAGGGTCACGTAGCTGCCCGCGTCAAAGCGGGCCAACAGCTTGTCGCCCTGGTGTTCGAGGTAGCTCTGCACGGCGTAGCGGCTGTCCTCGCCACCCTGCTTGTCGTTGCCGAACCGGGTGTCGAGCTCCGTTTCCCCGCGGTAGGTCAGGTGGGCGAAGCGGCGGGCGATGGTCAGGCCGGTGTTCGGGGTGCGGCCGGTGTCGTGGTAGTCGCCGCCCTGCCAGTTCGGGTCGGCCTTGATGGCCGCGATCTGTGTGGTCTGGGTGCCGATCTGGTCCGCGGTCGCCCGCGCGCCGACGGCCAGCAGCAGACCGGCCCGCACCCGGCTCGGGTGACCGACCATCCACTCCAATGCCCGTGCGCCGCCCATGGACCCACCAACAACCGCGGCGACCTCGTTGATTCCCAGCGCGGCCAGTGCGGCGATGTCGGCCTCCACCTGGTCGCGCACCGAGATCATCGGAAACCTTGAGCCCCAGGGCTTTCCGTCGCGGGCCAGCGAGCTGGGCCCGGTGGAGCCGCGGCAACCGCCCAGCACGTTGGTGGCCACGGCGCACCAGCGGTCGGTGTCGATCGGCGCGCTCGGCCCGGCCACCCCTTCCCACCAGCCGCCCGTGGGATGACCCGGTCCGGCGGGCCCGGTGATGTGCGAGTCACCGGTCAGCGCGTGCAGCACCACCACCACGTTGTCACGACTCGGCGACAGCTCACCCCAGCGCTGGACGGCGATGCACACGTCGTCGATCACCGCGCCACTCTCGGTGGTCAGCGAGCCGATGTGCACCAGGCCGATCTCGCCTTCGGCGGGCAGCGCCTGGGTCGGAACGTCGGAGATCGTCATGCCCGGGCTCCCTAGAACGCCGCCACGGCTTGCGGGTCGGACGCCTCGGCACCGTACTTCCGCGCGGCGGCGAAACCGAGTTCCAGGTCGGCCAGGATGTCGTCGATGCCCTCGATCCCGACGGCCAGCCGCACCAGCCCCGGCGTGACGCCGGTGGCCAGCTGCTCGGCCGGGCTCAGCTGGGCATGCGTGGTGGACGCCGGGTGGATCACCAGCGAGCGCACGTCGCCGATGTTGGCGACGTGGCTGTGCAGCTTCAGCGCGTTGACGAACGCCTTGCCGGCCTCGACGCCACCGGCCAGCTCGAAGGCCAGCACGGCGCCGGTTCCCTTGGGCGCCAGCTTCTTCGCCCGCTCGTGCCACGGCGAGCTGGGCAGGCCCGCGTAGTTCACCGACAGCACGCCGTCATGACCCTCGAGGAATTCGGCGACCCGCTGCGCGTTGGCGACATGCCGCTCGACGCGCAGGCTCAAGGTCTCGATGCCCTGGGCGACCAGGAACGCGTTGAACGGCGAGGCGGCCGACCCGAGGTCGCGCAGTAGCTGCACCCGCGCCTTGAGCGCGTACGCCGGCGGCCCGAGCTCGGCGAACACCACGCCGTGG
>NZ_LZJB01000132.1:0-11542 GCF_001666895.1 Mycobacterium sp. E3298 | reverse complement strand
CGAGAGCGTCTTCGAGGACGGCCTGGCCTTCGACGGCTCCTCGATTCGCGGATTCCAGTCCATCCACGAATCCGACATGCTGCTCCTGCCCGACCCCGCGACGGCGCAGATCGACCTGTTCACCGAACACAAGACGCTGAACCTGAACTTCTTCGTGCACGACCCGTTCACGCTCGAGCCCTACTCGCGTGACCCGCGCAACATCGCGCGCAAGGCCGAGAACTACCTGATCAGCACCGGCGTCGCGGACACCGCCTACTTCGGCGCCGAGGCAGAGTTCTACATCTTCGACTCGGTCAGCTTCGACTCACGCACCAACGGCTCCTTCTACGAGGTCGACGCGATCTCGGGCTGGTGGAACACCGGCGAGCCCACCGAGAACGACGGCACCCCCAACCGCGGCTACAAGGTCCGCCCCAAGGGTGGGTACTTCCCGGTCGCCCCCGTCGACCACTACGTCGACCTGCGCGCCCAGATGCTGTCGAACCTGATCAAGGCCGGCTTCAGCCTGGAGAAGGGCCACCACGAGGTGGGCAGCGGCGGGCAGGCCGAGATCAACTACAAGTTCAACACTTTGCTGCACGCCGCCGACGACATGCAGCTGTACAAGTACATCGTCAAGAACACCGCCTGGCAGAACGGCAAGACCGTCACCTTCATGCCCAAGCCGCTGTTCGGTGACAACGGCTCCGGCATGCACACGCACCAGTCGCTGTGGAAGGACGGCAGCCCGCTGATGTACGACGAGACCGGTTACGCCGGCCTGTCGGACACCGCGCGGCACTACATCGGCGGTCTGCTGCACCACGCCCCGTCACTGCTGGCCTTCACCAACCCGACCGTCAACTCCTACAAGCGACTGGTCCCGGGTTATGAGGCGCCGATCAACCTGGTCTACAGCCAGCGCAACCGCTCGGCGTGCGTGCGTATCCCGATCACCGGCAGCAACCCGAAGGCCAAGCGCCTCGAGTTCCGTTGCCCCGACTCGTCGGGCAACCCGTACCTGGCGTTCTCGGCGATGCTGATGGCCGGGCTGGACGGCATCAAGAACAAGATCGAGCCGCAGGCCCCGGTGGACAAGGACCTCTACGAGCTTCCGCCGGAAGAGGCCGCCAACATCCCGCAGGCGCCCACCCAGCTGTCCGCGGTGATCGACCGTCTGGAAGAGGACCACGAATACCTCACCGAGGGCGGCGTTTTCACGCCCGACCTGATCGAGACGTGGATCAGCTTCAAGCGCGAGAACGAGATCCTGCCGGTGCAGATCCGCCCGCACCCCTACGAGTTCGCGCTCTACTACGACGTTTAATCCGCAACCGAAACCACCCGCGTCGGCGACCGCCGCGCGGGTGGTTTCGGTTGTGCGGCTCCCGGGTTAGCGGCCGCCGCGGCGCCCCGGTCCATCGCCGGCGCCCGGACCGTCACCGGCGCCGGGTCCGAATCGCCCTGAGCCGGGCCCCAGGCTGGGACCCGGACCGGCGCTCGGACCCGGCCCGGGGCCGGGGTGGGCCGCCCGACACCAAAAGCCAGCCGCCGCAACGGAAGCGGCTGAGGCCGCAAACCGTGCTCGTCGAAGCCGAAAGTTCAGATTTAAAGCCTTGCGGCCGCAACGTGTGGGGGGCTAGCTTCAAGCGCATGACAATCAGCACCGCACAGACAATGGTCGGAAGCCGCATGGGCGGCGGAGCCGGCGGAGGCCGCTTCGGTGGCGGAGCGGGCGGAGGCTTCGTGGGCGGCGGTGCCGGCGGGGGCTTCGTGGGCGGCGGAGCCGGCGGAGGCTTCGTCGGCGGCGGAGCCGGCGGGGGCCGCTAACCGATCACGATCGACCCGGGGGGCTCGTCGGGTTCGGCGCCGCCACCCAGGTCGAGTTGCATCCACGCGACGTCGTGCCAGCGGCCGTGTTTCCATTCGACGCGGCGATAGAGGCCGGCGTCGCGGAACCCGAACGACCGGTGAAATGCGTTGCTGCCCTCGTTCGGCTGGGTGATGCCGGCAAATGCCTGCCGGTACCCCCGCTCGCCGAGCCGGCGCAGTAGCTCCGCATAGAGTTGGCGGCCCGCACCCGTGCGGTGCCGATCGCGGTCGACGTAGATTCCGGTCTCGACCGACCACCGGAAGCTGGGCAGTCGCCAGAACACATGGCCGTAGGCGAAACCCACGACGCCACCGTCCCGCTCGAGCACCAGCCATTCATGGGCGTCGGCGATGCGGGCGGCCATCTCCCCGACGCTGGGGACCTCGATTTCCCAACTGATGGCCGTGTCCTCGACATACGGCCGGTAGACGCCGAGGCACGCCTCCGCGTCCCGCGCGGACGCCGGACGCACGAGGCCGGTCGGCATGCGGATCATTCTTTCAGGCCGGCAAGGGATTACAAACCGCCCGCCCGAGCTCGCGAGACATAAACCATGGCGCACGTTCACGGCGTGTCTTCGCCGTAGGTTATGTGTCGTGGCGAAGAGGTGGCGAAGAGGCGAAAAGGCCGGGAGGCGAGAACTAGCCGTCGAGCGCGAGGTCCTTGCGGAAGCGCCGCATGCCGTCGATCTTGTCGTCCAACGACGCATCCGGCCCGGCGTAGAACATCCACGGCATGGTGATGATGCCGGTGATGCCGGCGTCGGCGGCCCGCCGGTAGTCGGCGGTCGTGAAGGCGTCGGTCAGCGGCGTCAGGACGGTGAAATCGTCCATCGACAAACCCTTTTCGGCCCGCAGCTCCCGCAGCTTGCCCACCGCCTCGATGGCGCGTTCGGTCTTGATCAGATCGCCGATCCAGCCGTCGTTGCGGGCGGCGCGACGCAGCGCGATGTCACTGAGGCCGCCGACGTACACCGGTATCGGCGGCGGCGTCGGCTCCATTTCCAGCCGCGGTGCGGAAAAGAACGCGCCCTCGAATTCGGTCCAGCCGGGCTGCCACAGCGCCCGCATCAACTCGATGATCTCGTCGGTCCGCTTCCCGCGCGCCTCGAACGGCTCGCCCATCAACGCGAACTCCTCGCGGCACCAGCCGACGCCGATGCCGAGTTCCACCCGGCCCGACGCCAGAACCGCCGCGGTGCCAATGGCTTTGGCCGCCGAATACGGGTTGCGCATCGCGGGGATGTAGACGGTGTTGACGAAGCGCAGCCGCGTGGTGACCTGAGCCAGCGCGCCGACGAGGACCCAGGGATCCGGCCAGTCGGTGAACGGCTGCCAGCGGCGCTCCCCGTCCTTGGTGTAGGGATACGGGGTGTCCAGGGTCTCCAGGTTGACGACGTGGTCGGGGATTCCGATGCCGTCGTAGCCGAGTTCGTCGGCGGCCTTGGCGAGTTCGATGATCTCCCGGGTGTTCAGGAAGGCGCTGCTGATGTAGAACTTCATTCGGCTTCCCGCGCCCACGCCGGCTCGATGAACACGCCCTCGGCCTCGACGGTGACCCCGGCGGCGTCCGAAATCGTGCCGCGCGCAAACACTTTGCGGCCCTCCTTGCCTTCCACCCAGGCGTCGCAACGAAGCGGGCCCAACGGCGTGCCGCGCAGGTACTTCACGGTGATGGTGCCGGTGAAACGCGCCTTGGACAGCCCCTCGCTGGCCGCCTCGCCGAGCAGGTGGTCGAGCACCAGGGCGCTGACGCCGCCGTGCACCAGCTTGGGCGGGCCCTCGTAGGCCGCGCCGAGGACGAACTCGCTCCAGCAACGGCCGCCGCCGTCGTGGTGGATGATCAGGGGCGGGGCGATCGGATTACCCAGGCCGATCGCGGCGTTTCCCAGCGTCAGCGGGCGGCTGCCGTCGACGCGGTAACTCACCCCGGTCGGCCGGGTTTGTTGCCGCAACGACTTGGTGACGGCCTCGATGGTGGAGCGCGCGTCGGCGACGACGTCGTCGTCGGCGGCGGTGTGGATGGTGGCGTCGATGAGCTCCCGGACCGCGTCGGCCAGCGGCGCATACCTGGCCGTCACCCGTTGCGCCTCCGCCGCGCTGAGTACCTCGAATGTGGCGTCCAGCGCGCCGGTCTCCTGACTCAACTCCCAAACACCTTCCGTACCACGGCTTTTGCCCGCCTCGTCACCCGCAGATAGTTGTCCAGGAACTCCCCGCCGTCGTCTGTCGGCCAGCCCGCGGCCACCGCGACCGCATTGAGCTGGCGCCCCGGCCCCGGCAACTGATCGGTGGGCTTGCCGCGGACCAACACCAACGCGTTGCGCGCCCGGGTTGCCGTCAGCCACGCCTGCCGGAGCAGGTCGACCTCCTCGGCGGGCACCAGCTCGGCCGCCGCGATCGCGTCGAGGCATTGCAGCGTCGAGGTGTTGTGCAGCGCGGGAATCTCGTGCGCGTGCCGCAACTGCATCAGCTGCACGGTCCATTCGACGTCGGCCAGTCCCCCGCGGCCCAGCTTGGTGTGCGTGTTCGGGTCCGCGCCGCGCGGCAACCGCTCGGCGTCCACCCGGGCCTTGATGCGGCGGATCTCCCGCACCGCCTCGGCGGACACCCCGTCGGCCGGGTAACGCGTCTTGTCGGCGATCAACAAGAACCGCTGGCCCAGGTCCGCGTCGCCGGCGACCGCGTGCGCCCGCAGCAGGGCCTGGATTTCCCACGGCTGCGCCCACTGCGCGTAGTAGGCGGCATAGGAACCCAGCGTGCGCACCAGCGGACCCTGGCGGCCCTCGGGCCGCAGGTTGGCGTCCACCTCGAGCGGCGGGTCGACGCTGGGCGTGCCCAGCAACGTGCGCACCTGCTCGGCGACCGTCGTCGACCACCGGATCGCCACCGAGTCCTCGACACCGGCCGCCGCCTCGCACACGAACATCACGTCGGCGTCGGACCCGTAGCCCAGCTCGGCGCCGCCCAGCCGGCCCATGCCGATCACCGCTATCGCCGCCGGCGCCCTTCCTTTTTCGGAGCCGTCCTTGGGGAGGTTGGCACGAATGATGGCGTCCAACGCGGCCTGCAGCACGGCGACCCACACCGAGGTGAGCCCCCGGCACACCTCGGTGACCTCGAGGAAACCGAGCAGGTCGGCCGACCCGATGCGGGCCAGTTCGCGCCGGCGCAGCGTGCGGGCGGCGGCGATCGCGCGCACCGCGTCGGGGTGCCGGCCGGCCGAGGCGATCAGCGCCCGGGCCACCGCGGCGGGGTCCGTCTCGAGCAGTTTGGGCCCGGCCGGTCCGTCGCTGTAATCCTGAATCACCCTGGGCGCGCGCATCAATAGGTCCGGCACGTAGGCGGACGTGCCCAGCACGTGCATGAGCCGCTTAGCCACCGCGGGCTTGTCGCGCAGCGTGGACAGGTACCAGGTCTCCGCGGCCAGCGCCTCGGAGAGGCGCCGGTAGGCCAACAGCCCGCCATCGGGGTCGGGGGCGTACGACATCCAGTTCAGCAGCCTGGGCAACAGCACCGACTGCACCCGGCCCCGCCGGCCGCTCTGATTGACCAGCGCCGACATGTGTTTCAGCGCGGTCTGCGGGCCCTCGTAGCCGAGCGCGGCGAGCTGCCGTTCGGCGGCCTCCGAGGTCATGCCGTGACCGATCTCCAGCCCGGCCGGGCCGATCGATTCCAGCAGCGGCTGGTAGAAGAGCTTGGCGTGCAGCTGCGACACGCGCAGGTTCTGGTGGCGCAGCTCCTCGCGCAGCACGCCCGCCGCGTCGTGCCGGCCGTCGGGCCGGATGTGCGCCGCCCGCGCCAGCCAGCGCACCGCCTCCTCGTCGTCGGCATCGGGCAGCAGGTGGGTGCGCTTGAGCCGCTGCAGCTGCAGCCGGTGCTCGAGGAGCCGCAGGAACTCGTAGGAAGCGGTCAGATTCGCCGCGTCCTCGCGCCCGACGTAGCCGCCCTGGCCCAGCGCGGCCAGCGCGTCCACGGTGGACGCCACGTGCAGCGACTCGTCACTGCGGCCGTGCACCAGCTGCAGCAGCTGCACCGCGAACTCCACGTCGCGCAGGCCGCCGCTGCCCAGTTTGATCTCGCGGCCGCGCACGTCGGCGGGCACCAGCTGCTCGACCCGGCGGCGCATCGCCTGCACCTCGACCACGAAATCCTCACGCTCGCAGGCGACCCACACCATCGGCATCAGCGCGCTCAGGTAACGCTCGGCGAGCTCCCGATCACCCACGGCCGCGCGGGCTTTCAGCAACGCCTGGAACTCCCAGGTCTTCGCCCAGCGCTGGTAGTAGGCGATGTGCGATTCGACCGTGCGGACCAGCTCCCCGCTGCGGCCCTCGGGCCGGAGCCCGGCGTCCACCTGGAAGAAGGCCGACGAGGCCACCCGCATCATCTCGCTGGCCAGCCGGGTGGTCACCGCGTCGGCGCGCTCGCCGACGAAGATGACGTCGACGTCGCTGACGTAGTTCAGTTCGCGGGCACCGCATTTGCCCATCGCGATGACCGCCAGCCGTGGCGGCGTCCGGTCGCCGCACACCGTCGCCTCGGCCAGCCGCAGCGCGGCGGCCAGGGCGGCGTCCGCCAGGTCCGACAGCTGGGCGCCCACCACGGCGAACGGCAGCACCGGTTCGTCCTCGACCGTCGCGGCCAGATCGAGCGCGGCCAGGAGCAGCAGGTGGTCGCGGTACAGGGTTTGCAGCCGCGGCACTGCCGACGCGGAGTCGCCCGGCGCCTCGTCGACGCACGCGGTGAACGACGCACACAGCTCCTCGTGCGAGGGCAGTTTCGCCTTGCCGCGCAACAGTTTCCACGACTGCGGGTGCACGGCCAGGTGATCGCCCAGCGTTAGCGAAGAGCCGAGTACCGCGAACAGCCGCCCGCGCAGCGGGCGCTCGGTGAGCAACGCGGCGTTGAGCTCGTCCCAGCCGGTCTCGGGGTTCTCCGCCAGCCGAATCAGGGCCCGCAATGCGGCGTCGGGGTCTGGTGCGCGCGACAGCGACCACAGCAGGTCGACGTGGGCCTGGTCGTCGTGGTCATACCAACCCAGCTGCGTCAGGCGATCGCCCGCTGGAGGATCGACCAGGCCGAGCCGCCCCACGCTGGGCAGCCGGGGGCGCTGCGTCGCGGGTTTGGTCACGACCACGACGGTATCGCAACCCGCCTGCCGCAACGGTGAAAGGCGGGCGACCCGACGAGGCGGGCGCCGTTACAGCGACAGGTAGGTGCTCAGCTCGTAGGGCGTGACGTGGCTGCGGTAGTTGGCCCACTCCCTGCGCTTGTTGCGCAGGAAGAAGTCAAAGACGTGCTCCCCCAACGTTTCCGCCACGAGTTCGGAGGCCTCCATGGCTTTCAGGGCGCTGTCGAGGCTGGTGGGCAGCTCGCGGTAGCCCATCGCGATCCGCTCCTCGGGTGTCAGGTCCCACACGTTGTCCTCGGCCTGCGGGCCCAGCACGTAGCCCTTCTCCACCCCGCGCAGGCCGGCCGCCAGCAGCACGGCGAAGGTCAGGTAGGGGTTGCAGGCCGAGTCGGGACTGCGCACCTCGACGCGGCGCGACGACGTCTTGTGCGGGGTGTACATCGGCACCCGCACCAGTGCGGACCGGTTGGCCGCGCCCCACGACGCCGCGGTGGGCGCCTCGCCCCCGTGCACCAGTCGCTTGTAGGAGTTCACCCACTGGTTCGTCACGGCGCTGATCTCCGAGGCGTGTTCCAGAATCCCGGCGATGAACGACTTGCCCACATCGGACAGCTGCAGCGGGTCGTCGGGGCTGTGGAAGGCGTTGACGTCGCCCTCGAACAGGCTCATGTGGGTGTGCATGGCCGAGCCGGGGTGCTCGGCGAACGGCTTGGGCATGAACGACGCCCGCGCGCCGTTCTCGATGGCGACCTCCTTGATGACGTAGCGGAACGTCATCACGTTGTCGGCCATGGACAGTGCGTCGGCGAACCGCAGGTCGATCTCCTGCTGGCCGGGCGCACCCTCGTGGTGGCTGAATTCCACCGAGATCCCCATGAACTCCAGCGCCTCGATCGCGTGGCGGCGGAAGTTCGACGCCGAGTCGTGCACGGCCTGGTCGAAGTAGCCGGCCGTGTCGACGGGCACGGGCCGCGACCCGTCGTCGGGGCCGGGCTTCAGCAGGAAGAACTCGATCTCGGGGTGGACGTAGCAGGAAAAGCCCAGGTCATTGGCCTTCTGCAGCTGCCGGCGCAGCACGTGCCGCGGGTCGGCCCAGGAGGGCGAGCCGTCGGGCATGGTGATGTCGCAGAACATCCTGGCCGAGTGGTGATGGCCGCCGGAAGCCCACGGCAGCACCTGGAAGGTCGAGGGGTCGGGGTTGGCCACGGTGTCGGATTCCGAGACTCGCGAGAAGCCCTCGATCGAGGAGCCGTCGAACCCGATGCCCTCCTCGAAGGCGCCTTCCAGTTCGGCCGGGGCGATGGCCACCGACTTGAGCGTGCCGAGCACATCCGTGAACCACAGCCGAACAAAGCGGATATCCCGTTCCTCCAGGGTGCGGAGGACGAATTCCTTCTGGCGATCCATAACCGAAACAGTAGGCAACGGCTGTTAATTCTGTGTTACCGACGCGCGATCGGAACAATTGCGAACATTGCAAACATGCTGCTCAGTGCGGTCAGGACTGGCACCGGTAGGCCGGGGGCGGCAGCGTGCCCGCGACGAGGTAGCGCGTGACGGCAGAGTCCACGCACTGGTCGCCGTTGAACACCGCGGTGTGCTGCGTCCCGTCGTAGGTGATCAGCGGCCCGCCCAGCTGGCGCGCCAGGTTGACCCCGGCCTGGTAAGGGGTGGCGGGGTCGTGCGTGGTGGAGACGACGACGACCTTGCCGGGCGCCGCGGGTGAGGCGGCGTGCGGCGTCGACGTGGCCGGCACCGGCCACAGCGCGCACAGGTCGCGGGGCGCGTTCCCGGTGAACTGGCCGTAGCTCAGGAACGGGGCCGCCTGACGGATGCGCTGATCGGCGGACACCCAGCTCGCCGAGTCCTTCGGCGTGGGCGCGTCGACGCACCGGATCGCATTGAAAGCATCCTGATCGTTTGTGTAGTGCCCGCTGCGGTCGCGGCCCTCGTAGTCGTCGGCGAGTAGCAGCAGGTCGCCGGCGTCGGTGCCGCGCTGCAGCCCGAGCAGCCCACTGGTCAGGTACTTCCAGTGCGCCGGGGTGTAAAGCGCGTTGATGGTGCCGGTGGTCGCGTCGGCGTAGCTCAGGCCGCGAGGGTCCGAGGTGCGGCCCGGCTTGGCCACCAGCGGGTCGACCAGCGCGTGGTAGCGGTTGATGAATTGGGCCGGGTCGGTGCCCAGCGGGCAGCCCGCCGAGCGGGCGCAGTCGGCGGCGTAGTCGTTGAAGGCGGTTTGGAATCCCGCCATCTGCTGGACGTTTTCGTCGACCGGGCCGACCGTGGGGTCGATGGCGCCGTCGAGCACCATCGTCCGAACGTGGGCACCGAAGCGCTCCAGGTACGCGGTGCCCAGCTCGGTGCCGTAGCTGTAGCCGAGGTAGTTGATCTGATCGTCGCCCAGCGCCTGGCGGACCATGTCCATGTCGCGCGCCACCGACGCGGTGCCGACGTTGGCCAGAAACCCGGTCCCCATCCGGGAAACACACTGCTGAGCCACCTGTTGGTAGAGCTGTTCGATGTGCGCCACCCCGGCCGGGCTGTAGTCGACCATGGGCTCGCGCCGGTAGGCGTCGAACTCGGCGTCCGTCCGGCAGCGCAGGGCCGGGGTCGAGTGGCCAACGCCCCGCGGGTCGAAGCCGACCAGGTCGAAGTTGCGCCGGATGGGAGAGCTCTCGAGATCCGACGCCATGCCGGCCACCATGTCGACCGCCGACCCGCCGGGGCCGCCCGGGTTGACCAACAGCGAGCCGATCCGCTGGCCGGTCGCCGGGACGCGGATCACCGCCAGGTTGGCTTGTCCCGCACCGGGATTGTCGTAGTCGACCGGGACGGAGACGGTGGTGCACTGCGCGGTGGGGACATCCTTTGTGTCCGTGGCGAATTGACCGCAACTCCCCCAGGTCTGCGGCGTCGCGGCGGACGGCCTGGGTGCCGGGGTCTGCCCCGCACCCGGTTCGGGGGTGGCGCCCGCCACCGGCTGTCCCACCGCGGATTGCCCGACCAACAGCCCGAATGACAGCAGCGCCGAGCTCAAGGTTCTCAGGCGCGACATGGCTGTCATCGTGTCAGCCTCCGGTACCCGAAGCGGCGCGAAACGGTTACGCCTTGGTCTCGTCTGCGCCGCACCGGCGCGTTGGATTGCGCTCGGACTCAGACCCGTACGCGCACTAGCACTTTGCCCCGCTGGGGGGCGTGGCGCCGCCGACCAGATACGCCGTGACGTAGTTGTCGATGCACCCGTCGCCCTGGAACACGACCGTGTGCTGGGTGCCGTCGTAGGTGAGCAGCGAACTGCGCAGCTGGTTGGCCAGATCGACGCCGGCCTTGTACGGGGTCGCCGGGTCGTGGGTGGTCGACACCACCACGGTCGGCGCCAGGCCGGGCGCGGAGATGGTGTGCGGCTTGCTGGTCGGCGGTACCGGCCAGAACGCACAGGTGCCCAGGGGCGCGTCGCCGGTGAACGTGCCGTAGCTCATGAACGGCGCGATCTCCCGCGAGCGCCGGTCTTCGTCAATCACCTTGGCCCGGTCGGTGATCGGCGGCTGATCGACGCAGTTGATGGCGACCCGGGCGTCGGTGGCGTTGGTGTAATGGCCGTGCGCGTCGCGCCGCATGTACATGTCGGCCAGGGCCAGCAGGGTGTCGCCCCGGTGGTTGACCAGTTCGCTCAGCCCGTCGGTCAGGTGATGCCACAACGTCGGCGAGTACAGCGCCATGATGGTGCCGACGATGGCGTCGCTATAGCTCAGTCCCCGTGGGTCGTTCGTCGGCGCCGGCCTGCCGACCATCGGGTTGTTGGGGTCGACGAGCGGGTCGACCAGGCTGTGGTAGACGTCGACGGCTTTGGCCGGGTCGGTGCCCAGCGGGCAGGTCGGTTGCTTCGCGCACTCGGTGGCGTAGTCGTTGAACGCGTCCTGAAATCCTTTGGCCTGCCGCAGGTCCGCCTCGATCGGGTCGGCGTTGGGGTCGACGGCCCCGTCGAGGATCATCGCCCGCACCTTGTCCGGGTACGCCTCGGCGTAGGCCGAGCCGATCCGCGTGCCATAGGAGTAGCCGAGGTAGGTCAGCTTGTCGTCGCCGAGGGCCGCGCGGATCGCGTCCAGATCACGCGCGACGTTGACGGTGCCGATGTTGGCCAGAAAGTTCTTGCCCATCTTGTCGACGCAGCGGCCGACGAATTCTTTGGTCTCGTCCTCGATGTGGGCCACGCCCGCCGGGCTGTAGTCGACGTTGGGCTCGGTGCGCAGCCGGTCGTTGTCGGCGTCGGAGTTGCACCAGACCGCCGGCCGCGACGACCCGACCCCGCGCGGGTCGAAGCCCACCAGGTCGAACCGTTCGCGGACCCGCTTGGGCAGCGACTGCACGACGCCCAGCGCGGCCTCGATGCCGGATTCGCCGGGACCGCCGGGGTTGATCACCAACGAGCCGACCTTGTCCCCGGTGGCGGGGAAGCGAATCATCGCCAGCGTCGCCACGTCACCGTCGAGGTGGTTGTAGTCGACGGGCACGGCCAGCTTGCCGCACAGCGCGCCGGGCGGAATCTTGGCCTTCGGG
>NZ_LZJB01000131.1:0-889 GCF_001666895.1 Mycobacterium sp. E3298 | reverse complement strand
GGGCTTCATCAGCCAGGAGGCCATGCACTCCCAGGCTCATTCCGGGGTGCTGGATCACTTCGCGGCCAAGGGCGTCGGCGACGCCGTCCCACACGTGGTGGTTGTCGGGGTAGCCATGGATCGCCAGAATCGTCGGGCGCCCCGGGTCGATCGGCGAGTGGGCGTGGACGGCCAGCGACACGCCGTCGGACGCGATCACGGTGTTGGACTGAGTCATTCGTGTGCCCCCGACGTTCAGTGCGCCGCGCGGGCCGCGGGCGAGCGGGCCAGGTAGTCGACCGCGCGGCCCACCCCGCCGAGCTTGGACGGGTGGAAACTCGGCGTGTAATAGGCGCCGATGACCCGCAGGAACTGGAACGGCCCGGGCACCAGGCCGCGGCGCGCCGCGCTGAAGTAGTCGCGCCAGCGGGGTTTGGTGCCCGGCGGCAGGTACGGGTCGACCGAGTACATGAACCGCACGCCGCGGACGAACAGCCACAGCAGCGCCGGCGTGATCAGCAGCTGGGTGCGCACCTGGCGCCAGTAGCCGCCGCGCAGGTGCTTCATGGTGTCGAACGCGACCGCCTTGTGTTCGACCTCTTCGGCCCCGTGCCAGCGCAGCAGGTCGAGCATCACCGGGTCGGTGCCGAAGGCGTCGTGCTGCGGGGTGTCCAGGATCCACTCGCCCAGGATGGCGGTGTAGTGCTCGAGCGCGGCCACCATCGACACCCGCTCGAGCAGCCAGCTCTGCCGTCGCCGCCAACCCCACCCGGGCCGGTCCCCGATGAGCTGGGAGAAGAGCCAGGCCATCTGGTCGGTGAACGGCGTGACGTCGACGCCCTTGGCCGCGAAGTGATCCAGCACCCCGGAATGAGCCTGGGAGTGCATGGCCTCCTGGCTGATGAAGCCC
>NZ_LZJB01000130.1:0-39790 GCF_001666895.1 Mycobacterium sp. E3298 | reverse complement strand
CCGCGCGCGGCAAGCAACGCCGCCAGGCGGTCCGAAAGGCGGTGCAGCGCTGGGTAATCGAGCTGCCGATCGCCGCAGCGCACCGCGATCCGCCCGGTCCCCCAGCCTCGGCTGGGCTCCAGCAATTCCCCAATGGTGCGCGGCCGGTCGTGCGGCGGTCGCTCGCCGCGGCTCCAGTGCTCCAGCACGCGGTGCCGCTCTGCGGCGTCGGTCAGCTGCACGTCGCGCAAACTTTGGTCGACATTGTCGGCAAATGCGGTGACCACCCGAGTCAGCCAGCCGGCGAATCGCTCGATCGTGGCCCTGCTGTACAGCTCGGTGCGGAAGATCAGATTGCCGTTGTATCCGCCGCCGTCAGAGCCGTCGGTGCCGAAGAAGTTGACGCTGAGGTCGGCGTGCGCCATGTCGAAGACCGGGTCCAGCGAGGTGCACACCGTGTCTTGCTCGCCCTCGCCGGAGCCTTGCTCGATCACGCGCGTCGCGGGCAGGTGGTCGCGGACGTGCACGACCACCTGGAATAGCGGGTTGCGCGACAACGAACGGACCGGGCTGACGCTGTCGACCACGCGGTCGAACGGCAGGTCCTGATGGGCGTAGGCGGCCAGCGCCGTTTCCCGTGCGCGGGCCAGCAACTCGCGCAGCGTCGGGTTGCCGGTCAGATCGTTGCGCAGCACCAGGATGTTGACGAAAAACCCGATCAGCTGATCCAATTCGGCCTCGGTGCGCCCGGCGACCGGGGTGCCCAGCGGGATGTCGAGCCCACCACCGGCTTTGTGCAGCACCACCGCGACGGCCGTTTGCAAGAGCATGAATTCGGTGATGCCCAGCTCGCGGGACAACTCGGCGAGCTTGGCGCGGGTGGTCGCGTCGATGCCGAAGTCGACGGACTCCCCCTCGCCGCTGGGCACCCGCTGGCGCGGGAAGTCGGGCCGCAGCCCGCTGTCCTCGGGCAGCCCGGCCAGTTGGCGGATCCAGTACTCGCGCTGCTCGGCGGCGACAGCGGACTCCTGACCGCTCGCGTCGCCGAGGAACTCCCCCTGCCACGCGGCGTAGTCGGCGTACTGCACGCGCAGCGGCGCCCACGCCGGGGCTTCCCCCGCCCGCCTGGCCCGATACGCGGTCATCACGTCGGCGAACAGCACCCCGGCCGACCAGTGGTCGGAGGCGATGTGGTGGACCACCAGCGACAGGACGTGCTCGGCGTCATCGGCGGTGCGCAGCACCGCGACCCGAATCGGCAATTCGCGGTCCAGTTCGAAGCAGTGCCTGCGCTCGGCGTCCAATTCCCGTTGCAGCCAGGCTTGATCGGGGCCGGAGGCCCGGCGCACGGAAACGTCACCCGCGGATCCGACCACCTGATACGGCACGCCATCCAGCTCCACGTAGGAGGTGCGCAGGATTTCATGCCGGGCAACGACGTCCCCGACGGCGGCGATCAGGGCGTCCATGTTCCAGGGCCCGCTCAGTTTCGCGGCGAAGGGAATGTTGTTGACCCAGCTTGGCCCGTCGACGCGATAGGCGAACCAGCTGCGCAGCTGTGAGGCCGACAACGGCATCGGCTCGTCGTGGGCCGTGGCGATCAGCTTGGGCCGCGACTGGCGAAGCTCGCCGGAACTGAGCCGGTCGACCCGCTCGGCCAACGCGCTTACCGTCGCCAGTTCGAAGACGTCGCGGATGCCGACCTCCACCCCGCACTCGGATCGGATCGCGGTGACCAGTTTCGTGGCCACCAGCGAATGGCCGCCCAGGTCGAAGAACGAGTCGTCGAGCCCCACTCGGTCGTGACCGAGCAACGCGGAAAACAATGCGGCGATGCGTCGTTCGGCGGGTGTGACCGGATCGCGGTATTCGGCGGCCGCCGCGATCTGGGGCTGGGGCAGCGCGGCGCGGTCGATCTTGCCGTGGGCCGTGATCGGGATCTCGTCGAGCGCCACGTAGGCGGCCGGCGTCATGTAGTCCGGGAGCGCCGCGGCCACCCGGGCTCGGATCCGTTCGACGTCAACGGTTTCCGGGTCCGCTCCCGGCACCGGCGTGACGTATCCCACCAGGCTCTTGCCCAACCGCGGCAGGTCCATGGCCAGCACCACCGCCCGCCCCACGCTGGGGTCGACCGAGATGGCGGCGGCGATCTCGCCCAGCTCGATGCGGAAGCCGCGGATCTTGACCTGCTCGTCGGCGCGTCCGACGAACTCGATGTCGCCGTCGGCGTTGCGGCGGGCAAGGTCGCCCGAGCGGTACAGCCGGCCGCCCGGCGTGAACGGGTCGGCGACGAATCGCTCGGCGGTCAGCCCGGGCCTGCGGTGGTAGCCGTGCGCGACATGCGTTCCACCGATGTATATCTCGCCGATCACCCCCGCGGGGACCGGGCGCAGTGCGTTGTCGAGGAGGTGGACCTGCGTGTTGATCTTCGGGCGTCCGATGGGCACCACCCGGGTGCCCTGGGTGCCCTCCACCGGGTAGCTGGTGCAGTTGACCACGGTTTCGGTCGGGCCGTAGAAGTTGTACAGCAGCGCATCGAAGGTGGCATGGAACTTGTCGGCGATCTCACCCGGCAGGGCCTCCCCGCCGATGGGGACTCGGCGCAGGGTGCGCCATTGGCTGACGCCGGGCAACGAGAGGAACAGACCGAGCAGCGACGGCACGAAATGCATCGAGGTGATGCCTTCGCGGCTCAGCAGATCGGTCAGGTAGCCGATGTCGCGGAGCCCGTCGGGCCGCGGGATCACCAGCCGGGCACCCATGATCAACGTGCCGAAGATCTCGCCCATCGACACGTCGAAGCTCGGCGACGCAACCTGCAAGAGCCGGTCGGTTTCGTCGACGCGGTACTCGTCACCGAACCAGACGAAGTACTCGGCGATCGGTGCGTGCGGCACCGGCACGCCCTTGGGCAGCCCGGTCGAACCCGACGTGTAGATCAGGTAGGCGGTGTTGTCCGGGCTCAGCGGCCTGATCAATTCGCTGGGCGCGGTGGCCGGGTACTCCGACAGTCCGGGAATGGGTTCGCGCAGCACGAGTTTGGCGTCGGCGTCGCCGAGGATGAAGGTCAGCCGATCCTCGGGGTAGGTGGGATCCACCGGCAGGTAGACCGCGCCAGCCTTCAGCACTCCGAGCGCGGTGATGACCAATTCGGGTGACTTGTCCAGCAGCACCGCGACGCGGTCCTCGGTGCCGACGCCCTGCTCGATCAGCCAGTGCGCCAAGCGGTTCGACTCTTCGTCGATCTCGCGATAGGTGTACTCGCGGCCCTCGTACACGACGGCGATGGCGGCCGGTGAGAGCGCCGCCCGGCGGGCGACCAGCGCCGGCAAGGTGGTGGGCGGGGTTTCGAATCTGTCGCCGGTCGAGGCGCGGCGCAGCCACGCGGCGTCGTCGGTATTCATCAGCGCGCACGCCGACAGCGCCGTGTCGGGGTTTGTCAGCATGTCGTCCAGCAACACGGCGTAGTGCCGCAGCAGCTGGTCGACCAGTTGCCGATCCAGAACTTCCACCAGGTATTCGGCTTCGATCAATCCGGCGCCCGTGCGGTCCAGCTCGACCATGAAACTCAGTGGCAGCTGGTTGAAATGGCCGCGCAACTCGCCGCGCGCGCACCGCACCCCGGGCGGGCAGAAACCGGCGCCGTCGGGCTCGCGCTGCCCGAAGCTCACCCGGGTCATCCGGTCGGCGCCGTGCCGGCGGTCGGGATTGGATTCGCGGACCAGCCAGTCCAGGTCGGCGCGCGAATGGGCGAAGGCACCCACCGCGCGGTCCCGGGTCTCGGTCAGCAGCTCTCGGAACGTCTGAAGGGGCCCTGGCCGCAGCCGAATCACCACGGTGTTGCCGTAGTACCCGATCGCCGATTCCGTTCCGACGCCGCGGTTGAGCACCGGAGCGGCGATCAGGAAGTCGGTCGACTGGGTGTAGCGGTGCACCAACGCGGCGAACGCCGCCATCAGCACCATGTACGGGGTGGCGCCCGTCTCCCGCGCGAGCGCCGCCGCCCGGTCGACGGTGGCCGCCGACAACGGCATCGCGGTGCGTTGGGCCCGCCAGGTGCTTGGCACCACCGATCCGTTGGGACCCGGAAGTTCAAGTGGCTCGGGTAGATTCGCCATCTGGCGGCGCCAGTATTCGTGGTCCGCGGCGGGATCCGCGGCTTCGTCCGGCGGGGGGGCCGCCTGCGGGGGCTCGTCGGCGAAGCCGTCCGGATCGACGTACGCGCGGGTCAGGTCGGCGAAAAACGGCGCCCACGAGGCATCGTCCCAGGCGACGTGGTGGACGGTGATCAACAGCATCAGCTCGGTGGCCGAGAGCCGCGCCACGGTGACCCGCAGGGGTGAATCCGTGGCCAGGTCGAAGGGCCGACGGAAATCCCGCTGCGCCAGCACGTCCAGCCGCAACCGCCGGGACTGATCGGTCAGGTCCGACAGGTCGTGCTCGGCCCACTCCGGGCGCAGCTCTTCGCGGATGACCGGATACGGGTCGCCGTCGGCGCCCGTGGCGTACGTCGTATGCAGCAGGGCATGGCGCGCGGCCACAGCGTCCACCGCGTGCCGCAACCGTTGGATGTCGACCGCGCCGCTGAGGCGATAGGAAACACAGACGTTGAGCAGCGCGCTGTCGGGGTCCAGCGACTGCACGAACCACATGCGGTGCTGTCCGACCGACATGCGCGGCCCTTCGGCGGTCGCCACGGGCGAAGCGGCGGGCGGGCTGGCCAGGCCGCGTTCGGCGATCTTGCGGCGCAACAATTCCAGGCGCTCGTCGTCGAGCCGTGCGCCGGCTTGGGTGGTGTCCGTCACGCGGGGAGTCCAACCTTTCTGGCTTCGCGAACGTCGGGTTTCGCGCCTTCGCGCGGCTCACCGGAGCCGGCGCGCAACGCATCGATCAATTCGTTGAGGGTGATCCCGCCGAGCATGCGAGCCACCGGAACCGAGCGTCCGACCGTCCGGCGTAGCCGCTTACGCAGATCCAGTGCGAGCAAGGAATCCACCCCAAGGTCGATCAGCGGTGCGCTCGCGTCGATCGAGACCGAGTCGTCCAGGTGCAGTGTCGCGGCGACGTCCGCGCGCACCACGTCGGCCAGCGATCTGGCGGCGGGGTGGACCGCTCCCCCGTCGCTGCCGCGGGACACGCGGAAAGGCGTTGGCATGCACTGGCTTTCGAAGAACACCGCGAGCCGGTCGAAATCCGCGTCGAAGATCAGCGGATCGCCGTCATTGCGGTGGAAGCCGGCCTCGATCGCCGCGTCGGGCACCATCGCGGTCAGACCGGATCGTTCGGTGCGGGCTATCTCGTCGGCCGCCACGACGCCCGCGGCCTGCCACAGTCCCCACCGGATCGCCACGCAGTCGTGACCCCCGCGGCGCAGCTGGGCGACCAGCACGTCCAGCATCCGGTTGGAGGCGGCATAAGCGGCGTGGTGGTGACCACCCCACACTCCGAACACCGACGAGCAGGCCAGGATTCGGCAGTCCGGACGCAGCGGCCACCGCTGCGCCAGCAGGGCCAGGCCACGCACCTTGGCGGCACACACCGTCGCCACGTCGGTTCCGGTCAGCGCGGCGAGGGAGCGCGCCTGGGCGATGCCGGCGGTGTGAATCAGCATCGACGCCCCCGCGCCGGCGTGCCTGACGGCCTCGGCCACGGCGACCGGATCGGTGATGTCGCAGCGCAGGGCGCGTACCTCGGTGTCGTGATTGTCGGTCAGCCGGCGCAGTACGTCCCGGTCGAGACCGTTGCGGCTCAGCAGCGTGACCGTCCGCGCCCCCCGTTCGATGCAGTATCGCGCGTACTGCAGGCCGATGGCGCCGCTGCCGCCGGTGATCACCACGTTGTCCAGTGCGGCGGCGTCCAGCGGCCGACCGGTCGCCGAGTCGCGGCAGTCCCGGAACGTCCGGATGTACCGTCGCGGTACTTCACTTCCGCGCAGCGCGACCTCGGCCGCCTCACCGAGCAGCACCTCGACGACGGCGCGCGCGCTCCGCGCGTCGAGGTCGCGGCCCGGCAGGTCGAGATGCCCGAAGGCCTGGTCGCTGAATTCGAAGCCGGCGCTGCGATGCATCGCGCCGAGTGCTGCCTGTGCCGGTGATACGTCGGTGTCGTCCGGGTCGATGCTCTCGCCGCCCGCGGTGATCAGCCAGACGGCCCGGCAGCGCGGGCCGATCAGTGCGGCGTAGTCCGGCAGACCCGCGTCCGGCCGGCCGGCGATCTGCGCGATCGCCGATGCGGGGTCGCGCTCGTCGAGCCCGGGGGTGACGACGGCGACGATCTCCGCATCGTGCGGCGCGACCACCCGGCAACCGCCCTGTGCGTCAACGGCTTCCATCAGCCTCCGCGTCAACGCGTCCTCCGCGTCAGGGCCGAAGAATCCGATGTCGGCACCCGCAGCGTCCGATGGGGGGGCGGGTTGCCAGGCCTCGACGGCGACGGTGAGCGAAGGGGCCGGTGCCGTGTCGATCAGCGGCTCGGGCGCTGCCCACAGGTGGACCGCCCGCATGGGCGCGTTGGGGAACCCGCGCAGCGGCCGCCGGACACCGCCGGGCATGGTGTTGGCCCACTGGCAGCCGGGATCGGCGGTCGCCACGGTCGCGATGTTTTTCGCCAGCACGTCGGTGATGGCTCCCTCGCGGTGGCCCGAGCCGGCGACCACGCTCGTTCGCTCGTCGATCAGGTCCGCGAGCGGGTACAGCAGCGAAGGATGCGCGGACAACTCGACAAAAGTGGTGGCGCCGAGTTTCTGGGCCGCCGTGACCGCCTTATCGAAACGCACCGTGTTACAGAGATTTTCGTACCAGTACTGAGAGAAGTCCGCCCCGCTGCCCACCTCGGCACCGAAGGTCGAGCCGACGAATCTGACCGGGCTGTCCCGGAAGGCCGAGCGGGGAACCCGCTCGGTCAACTGCGCGCGCAACGGCCGCAGCACACTGGTGTGTCCCGGGTAGTCCACGGACAGCTGATGGGCGAACATCCCCCGCTGCCGGGCCAGCAACACGGCGGCCGCCACGGCGTCGCGGTCTCCGGACACCACGGTCGACGAGGGGCCATTGACGGCCGAGACTTCCAACCAGCCCGCGGCTTCCGCGATCAGGGACTCGGCCTCGTCGACCCCGGCCCCGAGCACGACCATGGCGTATTGACCCGCCAACTGGTCGACGATGGTGGCGCGGGCTCCGACCAGGGCGACCGCGTCGGGCAACGAGATCGTCCCGGCGACGTAGGCGGCCGCGACCTCGCCGAGGCTGTGGCCGACGGTGATTGCGGGCAGCACACCGTGGAATCGCCATTCGTAGGCCAGGCTGACCGCGTGGGTGAATTGTGCTCCTTGTATCTCGGTCCGCGACCAGTTGCGATCGTCCCCTCCGGTCAGGTAGGGCAACGGCGACGGCAGTCCCGCAGCGAGGAAGGCCTGCGCGCATCGGTCGGCCGCGGCCCGGTATGCCGAAAGTCGTTGATAGGCCTCGGCTCCCATCGATTGCCATTGGTTGCCCTGTCCGGGAAACACGAAAGCGATGCACGGCGCCACACCGTGCGAGGACCGGGTCACCAGCGGGTGCTCTTCGCCGCGGGTTAGGGCGAGCAGCCCGCCGGCGAGCTCGGCGCGGTCGGCCGCCCGGACGACCGCACGGTGCCGCCGCACCCGACGCAGCCGCAGCAGGCTGGACCCTATCGCCGCGGGGTCCGCGTCGGTGCGGTCCAGATAGTCCAGGATCGCTCTGGCGTCGTTGACGATCAGCTCTTCGTCGTGCGCGGTGAGCAACACGGGTACGCGACCGTCGGGCAGTGGGGATCCGAGCATCACGCGACCTCGGGGAGGGAGACGATCACGTGTGCGTTGGTGCCGGCGATGCCGAAGGCCGACGTCGCCGCGGTCCGTCGGCCGGCGACCGCCGGCCATGGGGTCAGGGTCGTGGCCAACCGCAACCCCTGGCTGTCCCAGTCGATTTCCGGGCTCGGGTCCGCCGCGTGCAGAGTCGGTGGGATCGCCCCGTGTTCGGCGGCGACCACGACCTTGGCCAGCCCGAGCGCACCGCTGGCCGCGAGGGCGTGCCCGAGGTTGGACTTCACCGAGCCGAGCAGTGCGCCGCAACCGGGTGCCGTGTCGCCATAGGTTTGCGCCAGCGACCGCAGTTCCGTGCGGTCGCCGAGGCGGGTGCCGGTGCCGTGGCCCTCGACCATGCCGACCTCGTCGGGCCGAATCCCGGCCTGCGTCATGGCACGGCGAAACAGGCGAATCTGCGCTTCACCGCTGGGCGCGCTGAGGCCGGCGCTGCGGCCGTCTTGGTTGACGGTGGTGGCGCGGACCTCGGCGACGACCTCGCGGCCGGCGCGCAAGGCGGCCGATTTGCGTTGCAGCACAAACATCGCCGCCCCCTCGGCCCACACCGTTCCGCTGGCCTGGGCGCTGTAGGGGCGGCAGTGCCCGTCGTCGGAGAGGGCGTGTTGCTTGGAGAATTCGACGAAGAATCCGGGCGATCCCAGGACGTTCACCCCGCCGGCCAGCGCCATGTCGCAGTCGCCGTCTTGGATCGACCGCACCGCGACGTGGAATGCGGCCAGCGCGGACGCGCACGACGAGTCCACCGTCAGCGCCGGGCCGGCCAGCCCCAGCGTGTACGCGACCCGGCCGGAGATCACGCTCAGCGCGGTCCCGGCGAGCAGGTGCCCGCTGTGCTTCGAGAAATTGGCCATCTGCGGCCCGTACCCGGTGGCCGAGGCGCCGACGAAACAACCCACGTCGTGCCCGGCCAGGTCGTCGGGATTGATGCCGCTGTTCTCCAGCGCGCGCCAGGAGACGCGGAGCACGACGCGCTGCTGGGGGTCCATGGCGACGGCCTCCCGCGGGGAGATGCCGAAGAACTCGGGATCGAAGGTTGTTGCACCCGTGAGGAATCCACCGCGATCATGGATTTCCTTGAAGCCGCTCCGCCGCGATCCGGCGAGCAGCTCGCTCACCTGCCAACCGCGGTCCGTGGGGAACGGGCCCAGCGCCTCACGGCCGCGCGACAACAACTCCCAGTACTTCTCGGCGGTGTCGATGCCGCCCGGCGCTTCGAGGGCCATGCCGACGATCACGACCGGATCGGCCGCCGCGTCGAACCTGTTGTCAGACATCGGCGTTCACCCGTTCGGCCACGGCGTCGATGTGCTCGTTGAGATAGAAATGGCCGCCGTCGTACAGGAACAACTCGAAGTCGCCCGCGGTGTGGTTCTCCCAGAGCCGCAGCGCGGCCGGATCGACGCGGTGGTCGTCGCGCGCCCCCAATACCCTGATGTCGGCGCGAATGCGGACGCAGGGAGCGCACTCGTAGCGATTGATCGCTTGGTAGTCGGCTCGCACCGCGGTCGTCAACAACTCCGCGAACTCCTCGTCGGCGAGCAGTTCGGGGTCGGTGCCGCCGAGATCGGCGATGTCGGCGAGCAGGCCGTCGTCGGAGGTGGGGAGTTGCGGCATCGTGGCGACCGCCGACGGTGCGGGCCCGGCCGAGACCCACAGGCGCTGCACCGCGGTGTCGTGGGATTCGGCGATCCTCGCGAATTCGAACGCCACGACGGCACCCATGCTGTGGCCGAACAGCCGAAGCGGCGCGACGCGACTCCACGGCCCCGCGTCGAACAGGCCCCGGGCGAGGTCGTGCACTGTGTCGGGGGCCGGGTGACTGAGCCGGTCCGCGCGCTGTGGGTACTGCACGATGTAGGTGTCCCCGCCCAAGGCCAGTGCGGCGGCCACCGACCGATAGCTTGCCGCGGAGGCGCCGGCGTGCGGAAACACGACGGTCGCGCCGGCGCGTCGGCGTGCGCTCCCGCCGGACACCCGCTTGATCCAGGATGCGAACTCCGTCGGCACGCTCAGCACAGGGTCGGATGTCATTGTGCCGTCTCGGTTTTCGCGGTGTGTCGACCGGCCGACAGCACCGCGTCGGCGTCCAGGTGGATGACTTCCAGGTACAGCTCGGCAACCTGGTCCAGCCGCGCGTCGTCCCGCTCGCGGTCGGTGAGCAAATTCGCCAGTGCCGCCACGGTTCTCGTGGCGAAGATGTCGGCGACCATGACATTCGGGGTGTCCAGCCAGGTGCGGATACGGCCCACGGCCTGGGTGGCGAGCACCGAATCACCCCCGAGCGCGAAGAAGTCGTCGTCACGCCCCACCCGCTCCGCGCCGAGTAGGTCACCGAGCAGCGTCGCGAGCGCCGATTCCAGCGGCGTCGCCGGGGGACGGTAGCCGGGCTGCTCGGCCACGGAAATCGCGGCGCCAAGGTGGCGCGCGACGGCACGGCGGTCGATCTTGCCGGCGTTGGTGAACGGGATCCGCTCCACGAGTGCGAAGTGGCGCGGAACCATATGCGCGGGAACGAGTTCGGCCATCAGCTTCGCAAGCCCCTCGGCGGACGGCTGTGCACCGCTGGACATTTCGGGGCACACGGCGGCGGCCAGGATCTCCGAGCCCCCGGGTCCCGGGAGCAGGGCCGCCACCGCTATGGCCACTCCGGGGAGTCGGCGCAACGCCGCCTCGATCTCGCCGAGTTCGACGCGATAGCCGCTGATCTTGACCCGGTGATCGGCACGGCCGACGAACTCGCAGGTGCCGTCGGGCCAATACCTGGCCAGGTCGCCGGTGCGGTACCACCTGCGGCCCGCGTGCTCGACGAAGCGCTCCGCGGTGAGATCGGGACGCCCGCGATAGCCCCGCGCGATGCCGCGGCCGGATACCCACAGCTCGCCGGCGACCCAGTCCGGGCAGTCGTCACCCGCCTCGTTGACGACACGGCAGGCGTTGTTGGTCAGCGGCACCCCGTAGGGCAGAGCGGTCCAGTCGGCCGGCAGCGCGTCGGGGTCGGCCACTTCGAAAATCGTGTTGTGGACCGGTGTCTCGGTCGCTCCGCCCAGACCGGCGAACCGTAGGTTGGGTGCCTCGGCCCGCAGCCGGCGGGCCAGCTCCGGGCGCACCCAGTCCCCGCCGGTGGGAATCACCCGCACGGAAGACAGCCGGCCGCGGCCGACTTCGATCAGCATCTCCAGCCAGCCCGGCATGAAGTGCAGCACGGTGACTTGGTGGGTGTCGATGAGCCGGGCCCAGGCGTCGGGGTCGCGGCGCTGCGATTCGTCGACCACCACGATCGAGCCGCCCGTCCGCAGGGTCACGAAGATGTCCATCACCGAGATGTCACCCTCGAGCGTGGACAGGGCCAGGCATCGATCCGCCGGGCCGATGTCGAAGTGGCGGGCGATGAACTCCACCGTGTTCATCGCGGCGTCGTGAGTCACCTCGACACCCTTCGGCTCCCCGGTCGAGCCCGAGGTGAACAACACGTAGGCCAGCTCAGCGGGATCGACTCTCGCCGGATGGATCTCGGGCGCGAGCTGCGCGTCGCGCAGCACGTCGGCGAGGCACAGCTCGGGCACCTTCAGGTTCAGTCGCTGCCCACCGCACACCACGGCCAGGCGCACCGCACCGGTGTGCAAGATGCGCTCCGCGCGGTCGCGAGGCTGGTCGACGCCGATCGGCAGGTAAACCGCGCCGATGCCCAGGATGCCCAGCAGCGCGGGCACTTGCTCGGCGGTCTTGGGGCCCATCACCGCGACCGTGTCGCCGGGGCCGACACCCGCCGTGCGCAACGCGGCGGCCACCGCCAGCGCCTGCTCGCGCAGCTGCCCGTAGCTGACGTCCCCCGAGCCGGCGAATATCGCGGGCGCGTCGGGCTGTTGCTCGGCCTGCCGAAAGAACCCGTCGTGCAATGCTTCTCCGCTGGGTTCGGCGGTGCGGCCGTTGACCGCGTCGCGCACCGCGCGCTGGGCGTCCGACAGCGGCGGCGGCCCCATCGCCTCCCAGCTGTCGTCGGCGGAGGCCAGCCTGAGCAGTTCGTCGATGTGGTAGGCGAACATGGCGTCGACGACACCCGGGGCGAAGACGCCGTCGCGGACGTCCCAATTCACCAGCACGCCGCCGTCAAACTCGGTGACCTGAGCGTCCAGCAGCACCTGCGGACCCTGGGAGATGATCCACGCGGGTGTGCCGAATTGGGCGGTGACCTCTCGGCTGAACAGCTCGCCGAGTCCCAGCGCGCTGGTGAATACCACCGGCGCCAGCACCTGGGTGCCGCGATGGCGGCTGAGGTCGCGGAGCACCGACAGTCCGGGATAGGCGGCGTGGGTGGCGGCGGACCGCATCGCGTCCTGCACGGCCCCGGCCCGCGCCACCGGGGTGCGCGCGCCGGTGAGGTCCACATCCAGCAGCAGCGACGAAGTGAAATCGCCGACCAGCGAGTCGACTTGGGGGTGCAAAGGCTGGCGCCCGAACAGCGGCACATTCAGCAGGAAGCGCGAGGTGGTGGACCAGCGCGCCAGGGCGTTGGCGAAGGAGGCGGCCAGCGTCATCGCGGGCGTGACCCCGCGGGCATGAGCGCGGGAAAACAGCGCGTCCCGGGTCTTCGGGTCCAGCCAGTGCCAGAGCCGGGCGCTCCTACGCGAACCGCGGTCTCCGGTGGTGGGCAGCGCCGGCGGGTCCGGGAGCTGCGGGATGCGTTGCGCCCACCACTCGCGGGCGGCGTCGCGGGCCGGTTGGGGCCGGGCCTCTTCCGCCTCGATCGCGTCGCGGTAGCGCCGATACGTGTAGCTCAGCGCGGGCAGTTCGTGACCGAGGTAGAGAGCGGCAAGATCGGACATCAAGGTGCGATAGCTCATCGCGTCGGCGGCCTGCATGTCCAGATCGACGTGCAGGCGCGAACGTTCGCCCGGCAGCAGCGTCAGGGCAAGCTCGAACACCGCGCCGTCGAGCTGCTGGTGCGATTTGGCGTCGCGGATGGCGGCCAGCCGCGCATCGACCCCGTCGCCGTCCAGGTGGCGCAGGTCCTCGACGGTGACCGGGAATTCGTCACCGGCCGCCGCGATGCGTTGGGTGCCGTCGGGCAGGAACTCAACCCGCAGCATGGGGTGGCGCCGGGCCAGCTCTTTGGCGGCCGCACGCAGCCGCGCGGGATCGATCGGGCCGCCGTCGAATTCGACGTAGAGGTGGCCGGCCACCCCGCCGAGCTGCTGGCTGTCCTGCCGGCCGACCCACATCGCGTGCTGCATCGGGGCGAGCGGGAAGGGCTCGCCGTCGGCCCCCGGCGCCGACTCGCTGGCAGCCTTGTGATCGCTTGGCTCGGTCGCCGGCTCGGCGGTCACCAGCTTGGCCCAGGCCTCGAGGGTGGGAGTTTCGGCCAGCGTGGCGAAATCGACGGCGATGCCCTGACGGCGCCAGCGACCCGCCAGGGTCATCATCCGAATGGAGTCCAGCCCTTGACCGATGAGGTTGGTGGTTGGGTGGACGTCGTCGACACCGACGCCCAGCAGTTCGGCTACCTCTGCCCGGACGTCTGCCGGGCGCGCCGAGGCACGCACCACGAACCCTCCCTGAATTAGCACAGGCTGCCCTAAGTTGTGGGGGTTACCCTATCCTTACTCACGAATCACCGCTACTACGCCCCCCGCCTGAGGACCTCGATGACCGCGAACGCACGGCAACCCCTGGCCGGGGCCCTCGAAGGGTTTGTGCCGTTCCCCGCCGACCGCGCCGCCGCGTATCGGGCGGCCGGCTACTGGACTGGGCGCACTTTGGACAGCATCCTCAGCGACGCCGCGCGGCGCTGGCCCGACCGAACCGCCGCGCTCGACGCCGCGGACGGCTTCGGCTTGAGCTACGCGCGGCTCGACGAGCGCGCCGGCCGCGCCGCCGCGGGACTGCGGGCACTGGGCATCGCGCCCGGCGACCGGGTGCTGCTGCAATTGCCGAACGGTTGCCAGTTCGCGGTGGCGCTCTTCGGGCTGCTGCGGGCGGGCGCCATCCCGGTGATGTGTCTGCCCGGCCACCGGGCGGCCGAATTGGGGCACTTCGCCGCCGTGAGCGGGGCCACCGCGTTGGTGATCGCCGACGCGGCCAACGGTTTCGATTACCGCGCCATGGCGCGCGCTCTCGTCGCGGACCACCCGACGCTCGCCCACGTCATCGTCGACGGTGAGCCGGGCTCGTTCACCTCGTGGACGCAACTATGCGGTCAGGCCACCGCCCCACCTCCGACGCCGCCGGCCGACCCCGGATCGCCTGCCTTGCTTCTCGTTTCGGGCGGCACCACCGGCACCCCCAAACTCATCCCCCGCACCCATGACGACTACGTGTTCAACGCGACCGCGAGCGCACAGGTGTGCCGGCTCACCGCCGACGACGTCTATCTGGTGCTGCTCTCGGCGGGGCACAACTTCCCGTTGGCCTGCCCCGGCCTGCTCGGCGCCATGACGGTGGGCGCCACCACTGTGTTCGGCACCGACCCCAGCCCCGAGGCCGCCTTCGCCACCATCGAGCGCCACGGCGTCACCGTCACCGCTCTGGTGCCGGCCCTGGCCAAGCTGTGGGCGCAGGCCTGCGGGTGGGAGCCGGTGACGCCGAAGTCCCTGCGGCTCTTGCAAGTTGGCGGGGCGAAATTGGAGCCCGACGACGCCCGCATGATCCGTGCCGCGTTGACGCCGGGGCTACAGCAGGTGTTCGGAATGGCGGAGGGGCTGCTGAATTACACCCGCCCGGGCGATCCGCCCGAGGTCGTCGACCACACCCAGGGGCGGCCGCTGTGCGTGGCGGACGAATTGCGGGTGGTCGACGCGGACGGCGAACCGGTCGCGCCGGGCGAGGAAGGCGAGCTCCTGGTGCGCGGGCCGTACACGCTCAACGGCTACTACCGTGCCGAGCGCGACAACGAGCGCTGCTTCGACCAGGACGGCTTCTTCCGCAGCGGTGACCTGGTCCGGCTGCGGCGCGACGGGTACCTGACGGTCACCGGACGGGTCAAGGACGTGATCTGCCGGGGCGGCGAAACCATCTCCGCGGCGGACCTCGAGGAGCAGATGCTCACTCACCCGTCGATCTTCTCCGCGGCCGCGGTGCCGCTGCCCGACCCGTACCTCGGCGAGAAGATTTGCGCGGCAGTCGTTTTCACCGGCACGGCGGTCACGTTGGCGGAACTGAACACCCACCTCGATCAGCGCGGCACGGCCGCCCACGCCCGGCCCGATGTGCTGGTCGCCATGGCATCGCTACCGACCACCCCGATCGGCAAGATCGACAAAAAGGCGATCGCGCGCCAGATTTCGGCCGGGCAAGCGCCAAGCTGACAACGGATGAGTCAGCTGTCCTTGTCGCGCAGGGCGTTCAGCAGCCGGTCCATCACCGCGCCGGCATCCGCGCGCGCTTGGCGCTGGTCGTCAGCGCGGGCGATGTAAAGCGTCGCCTCGCGCAGCGCCCCCATGACGGTTAGGGCCGTCGCCTCAACGGGCTGGCGCGGGATGCTGCCGGACTCGATCGCGTCATTCAGCAGCGCCGTCACGAATCCGATGTTGTACCGATGCCCGATGTCGCTCCAGCGTTCCCAGCCCAGCACCGCGAGCGCCTCCAGCAGCACGATGCGCTGAACCTCGGGATCGGAGCACGCGTCCAACCAAAGGCCCGCACACAATCGCATGATCTCGACCGGGTCGGTGTGCCCCGCGGCCGCGACGGCGTCGACCATGCGCGCGGCCATCTCGCCCTCCACCTGCTCGAAAACCGCGGCGAAAAGCTCTGTCTTGTCGGCGAAATGGTGATACAGGGCCCCGCGCGTCACACCCGCGTCTCGCACGATGGTCTCCAGGGACGCCTCCGTGAATCCCAGCGATGCGAACAGGGGACGGGCGGCGCTGATCAATGCGCCCCGCGTGTCGGCGGCACGCTCGGCCTGTGTCCGGCGACCATCCTGCGCCATGCAACCCTTACCTTTCACACCCCGTATGCATTCTCATACATACCGTATGAAGGCGGCGGGAGGCGCCACCGCGGGAGGCGGCGTCGGTCAGAACACCCTGAGCCGGCGGACGATGTCCAGAGCCGACGGGTCCCCGTCCGCCTGGACGGCCAGGCCGTCCCAGGTGCCGCGCTGAGTGACCCAGCGGACGAACGCTTGCGAATCGGAGGTGATCCGCGCGGTCACATCGCCCCGGGTGCCGAGCCGCAGGGTTCGGGCACACAACCCGTCAAGCCGGACCTCGACTCCAGTGCGTAATGCGTTGAGCAGCTGGGTGTTCTGTTGCGGGAGGGCCGCCTCGATCCAGTCGAGCGTGGGGCCAAGCCGCAGCTCGTCGACCGTGGGCGGATCCGACTGCAACGGTCCATTCGGAGCGAACAAGTCGTACCGGAGATGGATGAAGGACTCGAAGACGAAGGTGGTGGGCACCACCGAGGCCGGATACGTTCCGACGTCCCCAATCGGTATCTCGACGTCTTGGCCCTCCACCGCGGCGAGCAACTCCAGCCCTCGCGCACTGACTGCCTCGTAGTCGGCCAGGACGTCTGCGGGCGTCATCCAGCGACGTGACTCCACATAGAGGTCAGCGGCGCGTTCGGCGGGCAGCCCACCGGGATCGGGCAACGTCGATGGATCGACCGCCAACCAGTAGCTACACGCCATGTGCGACACCAGATCCTGAACAGACCATCCAGGACATCCGCTGTCCTTCGCCCACATCGAAGCGGGCAATTCCGAGCAGACCTCCAAAACAACTCCGCGTTCCTTCGCAATGGCATCGAGCGTGGCACTCACTATCCCTCACCCTCCTAGATACATACCGTATGTATAAACATACACACTGTATGTATGGAGTCAAGGCTTCACGGATCTCCGATCCCACCGTTGACTTTCGGCAACACCCGTGGCTAATCGTCTTCCTGCGCCGGCGTTTCCGCTCGCGGCCAAAACGGTTGCCAACAGCCAGGTCTGGCAAAGCACGCAGAAGGGTTCCCGTGCCGGGACGCCTGGCCGGCGTGCCTCCGCGGCAAAGAGGGCGGCCCGGACGCGTACGACCTTCCCAGCCGCTCCGTCAGCGCGCGCTGGGCCGAATGTAAGGCGTTGCGGCACATCGGGATAGCCCGGCCATGGTATCTCTCGGGCGTTCGCGTCGGGTTCGGTCGCACTCAAAGGGAGACCGCGGCAGCCCCTTTCGCATTTTGGATGGCCCGTTCGTCCGATGGATGACGTGGGCAGAAGATTACTTCGACCGGTACTATTCCGCCTTAACCGAACCTGAGATATGGTGATCGCGGCGCCGTTCCGCAGGCCCGGGGGTGACAAGAATTGCATCGCCACGATAGCGCCCGCTATCCGGTGATGGTCGGGCCGAGGCGTCGAGTAAAAGGCTTTTAGTAGTTATCTTGAGTTAGCCGCGCGCGAAATATGCGATCGGCGTTGCGGTTACCTCGCACGGCAAGACGACGGCGATCGGCGAGTCTTCTGCATTCTCGTGCGATTGTCACGCCCGAGGAGAATCTTCAATGACTGCGCCCCGCGACGCTCTGACTGCTTTCGCGGCGTCAACTCGGACCAGCGTGAGCCAAATCACTTCTGCGCATTCCACGCAGCTAGCGGCAGCGCCACTTGCTGGGCTCGTGGTGCGCAATTCCCTCGGCGGTCGAATTCATCCGGCAACCAATGCACGGTCACGTTAAGGTCATCCGGACCGGCGTCGCCTACTGACGGAGGAAAGGTCGCGCATGTTCCTGGGCACGGTTGACGACTGGACAGCCGAGGGCACCGTCGTATCGTGGTTTCCCACCGCCAGCACCTACGAGCAGGCAGCCGACGCGCAATACCATCCGGCGGCGGTCAGTTATCAGCAGTCGCAGCATCTTCGGTATTACCGACGCCAGGTCAACCGCGGCCGCGATATCCCGCGATTGTGCATAGGAGCCTGGGAGATTTGGGGCGTCTGCGACATAGACGCGATGACCCACGCGCTGAACAGCCATGTGCGGCGGCACGACGCCTATCATGACCGGTTCGCCTTCGACGACGGCGACGAGGTGGTTCGCCACGTTATCGCCGACCCCAAGACCATCACGTTGGAAGCAACGGATCTCGGCGAAATGGCGCCGCATCAGATTCGCAAACTGATTCTCGATACGCCCGATCCGCTGCAATGGGACTGCTTCAGCTTCGGAATCATCCAGGGCGAAGACCGCTTCACCATCTACATTGCCGTCGATCATCTGCGCGCCGACGGCATGTCGGCGGGTGTGATTTTCCTGGACATTCAGACGGCGTATTTCTCCGCGCTGCAGAAGTCACCCGTTGTGCCGATACCCGCACCCAGCCACCGCGAATACAGCGCGCGGCAACGCGCATTCACTGCGAGCCTCGATGTCGATTCGCCCGAAATTCGGTGTTGGCGGGCGTTTCTCGCGGCGAACAATGGACTGCTCCCCAGATTTCCCCTGGAACTGGGCGAGGCGTCCGCCGATACGCCAGGGGCCATCGAAGTGTTCGACCTGATCGATGACGACCAGGGCCGGCGATTCGAGGCGGTGTGCCGCGCCGCGGGAGCCCGCTTCAGTGGTGGGGTGTTCGCCTGCGCTGCCCTGGCCGAGCACCGGTTGACCGGCGCACCCACCTACTTCGGCCTCACCCCGTTCGACAACCGGCGAGATCCCGCGCACGCCGCG
Source organism: Mycobacterium sp. E3298 (assembly GCF_001666895.1). Classification (NCBI taxonomy): domain Bacteria; kingdom Bacillati; phylum Actinomycetota; class Actinomycetes; order Mycobacteriales; family Mycobacteriaceae; genus Mycobacterium; species Mycobacterium sp. E3298. Next base: position 21,312 of record NZ_LZJB01000130.1, on the reverse strand, counting down.
GCCGTCGGGTGGCTGGCCAGTTTCGTCCCGTTGGCGATACCCACCGCCGGTGCGTCATTCGACGAGGTGGTCATCGCTGCCCAGACATCCTTCGACACCAACACGGCCCTCGGCGCGGTGCCCTACTACCACCTACTCGAGACGACGTCCGACGAGGTCGAGGTTCCGGACCGGCCCGTCCCGATGTTGTCCTTCATCGACATCCGAAAGCTGCCGTTCGGTGACTACTTCGATGGTTTGCGGGCCGGCATCTGGGGCGACAACCGGCTGTCGGAGACGGTGTGCATGTGGGTCAATCGCATGCACACCGGGACCCAACTGGTGGTCGCTTACCCGGGCACCGACGTCGCCCGCGAGTCCGTCCAGCGCTATGTCGATACGATGCGTGCCGAGTTCACGAGGGTGTGCGACGCCGGGGTGCACAGCCGCACCTGATGGATTTACGTTCTCCCACGCGAGGTCCCGATGTCAGCACCCGGACACACAGACGTGTCGCGGGGTCGCGACGTAGCCAAGCCGGGATGGCTGCGCGGAGGTTGGCACTGCTGGACCAGGCCGCATTCTTACGGCTGCGCGCCACCGGTCAAGGCAGTACGGTGCAGTGCACGTGGATATACGACCGAGACGTGAATGTCGACCAATTGCGGGTCTTCCGCGCCAATCTCGCCACCGGCCTGCTCGGACGGCGGATCGAGCGCTCGCCGCTGCCATTCGGGCGTCACCGCTGGGTGGCCGACCGCCGCTCACCCGATATCGCGCTGGAACCGTGCCGACCCCGGTCGGCGCTCGGTGCATGGGTCGAAAGACGCGCGCAGGTGCCCGTCGATCCCGAGCACGGCCCCACCTTCCACCTTGGCGTCCTGCCATTCGACGGTGGCGGTGCGGCGGTCACCTTGGTGGCATCACACTGTGTGGTCGATGGGCTCGGCCTCATAGCGGCGATCAGCGAGGCAGTCAACGCGGAAAGCGGCAAACATCGCTATCCACAGCCTAATTCACGTAGTCGGGCGCGCGCCGTCGTCGAGGACCTGGCCGGTGCGGCGCTCGCCGTACCGGGCGTCATCCGCGCGCTGATCGCGACTCTGGGGATCTTGTTCAAGGCGTCCTCCGGTCCCCGGGTTCCGCCCACGATGCCGCAGCCAGGTCCGCCCCCACCGGCCGACGACGAGCGCGCGGGCCTGCCATCGGTCACTTTGCAAACCGACGCCGCCGCATGGGAAGCCCGCGCGCACGCCCTAAACGGAACCGCCAACGCCCTATTCGTCGCATACGCGGCCCGGCTGGCCCACCGGATGGGCAGGGTGCTCGCCGACGGAAGCTCGGTGACGGTCGTGCTTCCGGTCAGCGACCGCAGCGCCGATGACGACCGGGCGAATGCGCTGACCTCGATCACGCTCACCGTCGACGGAGCGGCGGCGGCCGGCGACTTGAGCCGGGTGCGTAAGGATGTCAAGACGCTGCTGACGTCGCTGCAACGGCAACCCAACGAAATGCTCGCCGGATTGCCGCTCATTCCGTTCACGCCACGATGGCTGGTCCGGCGCGCCGAAGGCGTTGCCATGTCGACCGGCCAACTTCCGGTCGGCTGCTCGAATCTGGGGAACCTCGACGCCGCCGTGGGCCGCATCGACGGTGCGGACGCAGCCGAGGTCTGCATCCGGCTGGCCGAGCAGGGCGTCACCCGTCGCCGCATCGAGCAGAGCCATGGCCAATTGTTCTGCAGCACCGGAACGTTCAACGGTAGCCGGTTTCTCAACGTCATCGCCTGCCGAAGGGGGGCCGACAGTGCGGCGACCGCCCGCGAGCTCGCGTGCAGCGCGCTGGCCGACCTGCGGCTGTCCGCCACCACCGTCTACGAAGGCCGGACCGGATGGTGAACCTGGACGTCGAGCCGAACCGACGCGCACACCACCGCCGCTACGCGGCCTGCGCCGCCGCGATCGCGGCTTGGGCCCTGGTCGTCCTGTGGTTCGCGATCAAGGTCGTTCCGCTCGATGTGTACTGGATGTCGTACTACGCCGCCGATTACACGCATGGGTTCGTCCGCCGCGGACTCGCCGGTGAACTGGTTCGCTTGCTCCCCGGACATTACTTCGCGGTCGCGCTCGGTTTGCGGTGGCTCTCGACGGCGGTCTATCTGTGCGGTCTGGCAGCGGTCGCGGGCGTGGTGTTGTTGGGTCGCGGCCGGTCAGAGCGCGGGCTGATGGTTGTGCTGCTGATCCCGTTGCTCCCCTTCGGTGTCCCGTTCGCCGCGTACTCGGCCCGCCCGGACCTGTTCGGCGGGGCCGCCCTGGCGTTGTTTTCTTCCGCTTTGGTGTTGGTGCGATCCCGCAATATCGCGATGGCATGCTGTGCGGCCTACGGCGCCGCCATCGCGGCGCTGACACTGGTACACGAGGCGATCGGGCTGCAGTTCGCGCTGGGCGCCGTGTTGGCGATCGTCGCCCTGGGTGGTGCGCTGGAAAACGGCCGGGGCCCAGGCGCCCTGCTGGCGGTGACGCCGGGTGTCTGCACGACGGCCGCCGTGGCGGCCTTCGGCCGCCACCACATCGCGGCTCAGCTTTGTGCGTCGGTGCCCCGTCACGTGATGCCCAACCCGTTCGCGACGGTCACGTCGCCGGCGTCGCTGCTGCACTACGTTGTTGACGGGCAATCCGTTCGAACCGACTATCACGACTGGGTGTGCCGCAACGTGATGCCGAACTACGACAACGGAATCGGCGATGCTGTCCGCGCCGTCGGCCACATCGGCATGCTCGGTCTCACGGTCTCGCTGATCTTCGGCGCCGGTGCCCTCGCGCTGACCATGTGGGGACTCAGCGCCATATCGGGCGTGTCGCTCGGCACGTTTGTCGAGGCGCTGCGGGGCCGGATGACGTGGGTCGCCGGCGGGCTCCTGTTGATCTGCCCAGTCTTTGTGACCGGCTATGACTGGACCCGCTGGTTGACGGTCGTGACGTTCGATGTCGGCGTGGTCTTCATCCTCTACGCGGCGGGCAGGCCGGAGATCGAGCGCGAGCCCACGCCAAAAGCACTGCGTTCCTTCATCCTTCTCGCCGTCATACTGGCGCTGATCCCGGTAGGGGCGGTTCCGGGCTTCGGCGGACCACGGATGCTTTGAGCCCTGTCGCGTCCACTGCCGCGAAGCGCTCAATGATGGTATGCCCGGCGACTCGACCAGGCCTGTTTGACGATCGCCTAGCCTCCGGAGATACCCGCATACTTCTCGACCAGCTCCCGCTTGTACAGCTTGCCGGCATCGGTGCGCGGCAGGCACCCCTCGAAGTACAACCTACGGGGACACTTGTAGTGCGCCAGCCGATTTCGCAGCCAAGCGATCAGCTCCTCGGCGAGAACCGGGGAAGCCAGGCCTGGATCCGCCAGTTGCACCACTGCGGTCACCGACTGCCCCATCACCGGATCGGGCACGCCGAAAACGGCGGCGTCGACCACGAACGGGTGACCGATCAGACAATTCTCGGTCTCCTGAGGATAGATGTTCACCCCGCCGGAGATGATCATGTGGTTGCGACGATCGGTGAGATAGAGGTAGCCCTCGTCGTCGAGATAGCCGACATCGCCTACGGTGACCCAGCCCTGCGCACTGCGCGCCGCCGCCGTCTGGGCTTCGTCGTTGAGGTACTCGAAGGGATAACCACCCTCGTAATAGATCTCACCGATCTGTCCAGGGCCGAGCTCGCTACGGTCGTCGTCGAGGATGTGCGGCGTGCCGAGAAGTGGCTTGCCCACCGAGCCCGGGTGAGCGAGCCACTCGTCGGCACGGATGAACGAGATGCCGGCGCCCTCGGATGACCCGTAGTACTCGTCCACGATCGGGCCCCACCAGTCGATCATCTGCCGCTTGATCTCGGGCGGACACGGGGCGGCGGCATGGACGACGCGTCGCAACGTCGAGAGGTCGTAGCGCGTTCTGGCCTCTTCTGGCAGCCGCAGCATCCGGACAAACATCGTCGGCACAAACTGCGCATGCGTGACACCGTGTCGCTGAATGCATTCGAGGGCCTGTTCGGCGTCGAACTTCTGCATGAGGACCGTTGTCGCGCCGGCGGCTTGCGCCGCCATGGTCCACATGGCCGGCGCCGTATGGTAGGTCGGGGCTGGACTCAGGTAGACCGAGTCGGGGCCCACCCCGAGCGCCTCGAAAACGGGTGTCGACACCTTCGAAACGCCGGAGTTTGGCGATGTCAGCGGTCGGCGGATCCCCTTGGGGCGACCGGTGCTGCCCGCGGAGTACTGCAGGAGCCGGCCGTCACGCTCATCGGTGATCGGCGTCGAGGGTTCGGCGGCCACGCATTCCGGGTAGCGCAGCCAGCCCCGGAGGTCGTCGTCGGCCATCAACGCCACGGCCGGCAGGCCATCCCCGAGCCGGTCGGACAGTTCCCGGCACGCATCGCGCATCAACCGCGAGGAGACGATGGCCTTCGCGCCGCTGTCGGCAACGACGTAGGCGATCTCGGAGTGGCTCAGGTTGGTGTTCACCAGCGTGTAATAGAAACCGCTGCGCTTGGCCGCCCACATCGCTGTGTGGATGTGTTCGTTGTTTTCCATGAGGATGGCGATGGTGTCCCCGGCGGCCAACTCCGATCGCCGCAGGAAGTGCGCGAGCTTGTTGGCGCCGGCCTCGAGGTCGGCGAAGCTCACCGCCGTCCCTGAAGGATGAAGAATCACAGCGGGTTTCGCGGATCCCGCGTGATCACGCAACTGCATGCCGGACCGTCGATTCCTGCCCGATCCCGCGACGTCGATGCATCATCGCGTGACGTCGCGGAACGCCTCCACGAGCGGCGAGAGGACTTCGACAGCTCGTTCGCCCTCCTCTGGGACCGTCACCGTGAAGCGGACATCGGTGACGCCTGCCGCGACCAGCGCCGGTACCGACGCGACCGATGCCGGGTAGTCGATCGATCCGCCGTCGCCCTTCACTGCGCGCGCGACACCTTGGACTTGCAGATTGCCGGCGTCGCCACCGGCGGCGACGACGCTGTCCTTCATCTTGCTTATCGAGGTGGGCAGGTCGGCAAATGCCGAGCCCCAGGGAATCCAACCGCTGCCGAACCGCGCGATTCGCCGCGCGACGTTGCGGTTCACCGTGCCGCTGATCCAACACGGCACACCACCGGGTTGCACCGGCTTCGGCATCTGGTGGATCGCGTCGAAGGACAGTTCGGGCGAGTGATACGACGCCCGCTGTTCGGTCCACAGCGTCTTGCAGACCTCCAAGGTGTGGTCCAGCAGCCGCCCGCGGTGTGCGAAAGACAGTCCGGCTGCCTCGTATTCCTCTCGTTGCCACCCCACCCCGACGCCGAGATCGACGCGACCGCCGGAAAGCACATCGAGCGTCGCCAGCTGTTTGGCCAGGACCGCGGGACGCCGCAGGGCGGCCAACAGTATCGAGGTCCCCAGCCGGATCCGCTCGGTCGTGGCAGCGACCGCGGTGAGCACGATGAGCGGTTCCAGCCAGCTGCCGTCGGGCCCCGTAGGTTGGCGGCCGCCGGACGCACCACCCACCGAGGGGTCGGCGTATGCCTCCAGCTTCTCGCCGAACACCATATGATCGGAGACGACCACACGGTCGATCCCCGCAACATCCATCGCCCGTGCCATTGCCAGCGTCGCCCGCCAATCATGTTGCGGGCCATCGGTAAAGGTGCGCAGGTACAACGAGATCTCGGGGTATCCCACTGTCACTCCCCTGTCTTGTGCCAAGGCCGGTCCCAACGATCGATGGCCGCGACCTCGTCCAGCGGTTTACGCCGCACGGCATGATGTCCGCCCTTGGGCCAGCCGACCGTCAGCAACGTCGCGATCTTCCAGTCGCCGGGAATGCCGACCATCGAGCGCAGCTGGTCCTCGCAGGACCCGTGCCACAGGGTGATTGCGGCGCCGAGGCCCTGCGCGCGAGCCGCCAGCAAGAAGTTCTGCACGGCGGGAAAAATGGACCCGCCCTGCTGGAGTTCGGTGGTCCCCCGCTGCGGCTGGACGCAGAACAGCACCAGCACCGGCGCGGCGCCACCGACGCTCATGTGTTCGGCCATCGTTCGCAGCACGCGTGATTTGGGGTCGTCAGCCTCGTCCGCCGGCATCGCGAACCGATAGAACTCGGTCATCACATCCCATGTCCGGTGCGCCGCTGCCGTGACCACGTCGCGCACGCTACTCGATCTGAGCACGACGAATTTCCAGGGCTGCTGATTGCCTCCGGACGGCGCCCAGCTGGCCGCCCGCAGGCAGGCCTCGATCACCTCATCGGGTACGGGTTCGTCGAGGTAGCGCCGGACGGCCGACGCCGTGCGCATCACCTCCCACACGTCGGCCGACGTCCGGGCGATGCGCTGTTCGCTCACGGCTTCCCCTTCGCGGGCAGCACGCCCCGCCAGGTTCCGCCGCGGGCCGGGCCGGTCACCAGAGGCAGGTCGAGGGTCGACAGCAACCCGGGCGGCGCGGCCATCACGGCGGGGATGGCGTTCAGCTCGCGCATGACGGTCGCGTAGGTCAGGCCGCGCATGTTATTTCCGCGGCCATGCATCTCGATGTCGACGGTGTAGGTCGGCATGCCGTCGATGATGACCCGGTAACCCCCGTGGGGTGACGGGTGCCGCGGCCAGTCCGGCGCCGCTTCCTCTCCCATGCGGGTGACGTGTTCGAGCGTGACGCGCTCTTCGCCGCCCACCATTCCGGCCAGCTTGAATCGCATGCCTCCCACGGTGCCAGGCTCGATCCATCCCGATGCGACCTCGTATCGGGTTGTCGCCAACCATTTCTCGATGGTGGTGTCGACGCGATCGAGCGGCAGGCCAACACCGTCGGCAACGAGATGCACGATGGGTGCCCACAACGCAGCCAGGCGCTCGGTGTCGAACAGCGGCGCCGGGTGGTCGGGGGGGCAGCCAAAACCCATGAAGTCGAACATGATGTCGGGTTGTCTGATGGGCCCATAGTCCAAAATTTCGAGCATGGTGATGCCGTCGACGCAGCTGCTGAAGCCCGTCATGGTCAGCGCGATCACGTCGTTGGCCCACCCGGGGTCGACACCGCTGTTGAAGAAGCTGGTGCCGCCTTCGGCGCACGCCTCCTCGAGCAGGCCGACGGTTTCCCTGTCCGCCGCGGGTGGGTAACACATCGGCACCAGTGAGGTGCACACCACATCCTTACCCGACCGCAGGCAGCGCGCTATGTCCTGCGCCGCCTCGCGGTAGCGATAGTCGCCCGAAGCGAAATAGGCCACCACGTCCGCGTCCGTCGTCAGGGCGGCATCGACATCCCGCGTGGCGATGACGCCGGTCGCGGGCATTCCACATAGGTCACCCGCATCCTTGCCGTCCTTGGCTTCGGCGTGGACGACCACGGCGGCCAACTCCAGACCCGGGTGCGCGATGAGGGCGCGCAGCGCGCCGACACCGACCTGGCCCGGACCCCAAAGAATCACCCGCGGCCTGCGTTGGCCCTCCGCCATGGGCACCCCTTCCGGCCGAGTTCGGCCACCGCGTGAGAACATATCTTCTCATATAGAGATAACACCATTCCCGGACGGGATGAGGAAGCAGGGCCAATGGTGAACGATTACGAATTCTTGAAGTGGGAGACCTTCGACGACGGCATGATCATTCGCATTTCGCTGAATCGCCCCGAACAGCGCAATGCCCAGAATCGCGGCATGCTGGTCGAACTCGACGACGCGTTTGCGCGGGCGGAGGCCGACGACGACGTCCGCGTGGTCATCCTCGCCGGCGAGGGCCCGATGTTCTCGTCAGGTCACGATATCGGTTCCAAGCAGGCGCGCGCGGAATTCAGTCCGGGGCCGGGCCAGCACCCCACGGTGACGATCAACGGCGGGACCCGCGACGGCGCCGAGAGAACCATGCTGCAGGAATGGCACTACTTCTTTCAGAACAACCTTCGGTGGCGAAACCTCCGCAAGATCACCATCGCACAGGTGCATGGGGATGTGTTCTCAGCGGGACTGATGCTGATCTGGGCGTGTGACCTGATCGTCGGAAGCGAAGAGGTGCGCTTCGCCGATGTGGTCGGTACGCGGTTGGGCATGTGCGGCATGGAGTACTTCGGCCATCCGTGGGAGTTCGGGCCGCGGCGCACCAAAGAGCTCATGCTGACCGGCGACGCGATCGGAATCGAAGAGGCCTACCGGATCGGGATGGTGAGCAAGATCTTCAAGCGCGAAGAGCTCCCCGAGCGCACACTCGAGCTGGCAAGGCGCATCACCCAGGTCCCCACGATGGCGGCGTTGCTGATCAAGGAATCGGTGAACCAGTCCGTTGACAACATGGGCTTTTTCAACGCGCTGCAGTCGTGTTTCTCGTTGCATCAACTGAATCACTCACACTGGGCGCAGATCCGCGAGGACAAGGTTCCGACCGCCGGGGAGGCCCAGGGGGTACCGGACTGGCGAACCGCTCCCTCGGTTGTGCTGGCGGCCAAGGACCAGGTCCGGTCCGACGCGTGAGCGCCACGTCGTCCCGCCAGCCTGCGCCCCAACCGATGGGGGTGACCATCCCCGGTCACCTGTTCGGCCAGCTGCCCTTCTACGACGTGGTCGATACCGACGAGTCGGTCGTCGTCGACCTGCACAACCGCCCGGACCTGGTGAACTACCGCGGCGCGTTGCAGGGCGGGTTGGTCGCCACGCTCATCGATGTGGCCGGCGGGCGACTCGCCGTCAAGCACGCGGGTGAGGGTAGCGGGGCGGGCACCGCGGACATGTCCATCCATTTCCTGGCACCGATTGTCGAGGGCCCCGCGCGCGCGAGTGCCACGCTGCTCCGCGCGGGAAAGAGGATGATCGTGGTCGGTGTCGACGTATTCGACGTGGGTCGAGACCGGCTCGCGGCACGGGCGACGTTGAGCTTCGCGATCCTTGCTCCCCGGGGCCCCGCTCAGCCCGCGACCGCGCCGTAACGCGCATCGGCGACGCGGTCCAATGCGGTCGCGGGATCGCCGATGACCATTGCCCAGCCGCGGACCCGGCGGTAGTACAACTGGATGTCACCCTCCATACCGAACCCGTATCCGCCGTGGATGTGGAGGCTGCGTCGCGTCGCGTCGCGCGCCGTCTCGTACCCGAATGCGAAGGCCATGCCGGCCAGTTCGCGAACGCGATCGGGCTCGTCGGCGAAGGCGCATGCCGCCTTGAGCCCGAGCAACCTGGCCCCGTCGGCGGCGGTGGCGCTGTCGGCCAGCGGGTGAGATACGGCTTGGAAGGAACCGATTGCGGTGCCGAAGGCGTGGCGTTGTCTGGCGTATTCGACGCCGATCTCGACGGCCCTCTTGGCAGCGCCCGCCAATGCGACGGCGGTCATGGTCAGCCACAGGTCGAGCGCCCGTGAGAACAGCTCGCGCGCCGCGGACCTGTCGGCGAGCACAACGGCGTTTGAGCCAATCGTGATGTCAGCCAGGGGCATTGACGCGAGGTTTCCCACCGCTTTCCGGTTATCCCCGACCGGCACCGCCAGCAACCGTTCCTCCGAGAGGGCGATGACGTAGTCTGCCACCGCCCCTGCCGGGACCAGTTCCAACCGCCCATCGCGTGCGGGACGGGGCGCGAGTGTGGCCAGTCGCTCGCCCGCGAGGACCTCGCTCAGCAGCCCGGCGCCGGTATGGCCGGCCTCAGCCAGCGCGCGGGCGGCGACTTGCGCTTCGATGAGGGGCGCGGATGCGAGTGCCCGGCCGTATTGTTCGGCGATCAGCGCGAGTTCCAGTTCCGAGGCACCCCATCCTCCAGCGGCCTCACCGACTGCCATCTCAACCGCACCCGTCTCAAGCAGCGCCTTCCACAGTTTGGCGTCGAAGCCCGACGGCTCGGCCGCCCGGATGCGCTCGGAGGTCGACTCACGGGTGAACAGCGCGGCGAACGAATCGACCAGCTGCCGCTGTTCACTCGTCAAGCTCAGGTCCACGACCGTACGTCCCTCACACAAGCGGATATGGTTACTCTCAGATTTGAGATTAGCATTATCACACGCACCGTCCTTGACTGCGTGCGACGACAGATTGGCCCATGCATATGCATTTTCACCTCGATGCCGACACGGCAAGCTTCCGCGACGGCGTCCGCAACCACCTTCAAAACGTGTTGAGCCCCGAGTTCGAGGAGCGCATCTACCGCAGCGGCGTCGCCCACGACGACGAGTTCGCCAAAGGTCTCGTCGACAAGGGGTATTTCGCCCCGGGCTGGCCCGTCGAGTTCGGCGGACAGAACCGCGATGCATGGGACGAGCAGATCCTCAAAGAGGAGCTCATGCGTTGTGACGCGCCGGTATATCTTTCCGAAACTACGCGGATGGTGGCCTCGATCATCCGCGAGATCGGCACTCCCGAGTTGAAGGATCGCATTCTGGCCGGGGCCCTCAACGGCGACATCACCATCGCGCTGGGCTTCACCGAGCCCGAATGCGGGTCGGATGTCGCGGCGGCCGCCACCAAGGCGGTCCGCGACGGATCTGGCGAAGATGCGGATTGGGTGATCAACGGCTCAAAGATGTTCACCACCAACGGTCACATCGCCGACTTCATATTCCTGCTCGCACGCACGAGCCCCGACAAGCCCAAGCACCAAGGTCTGACAATGTTTCTCGTGCCTTGCGCCTCGGATGGCTTTGAGGCACAGGCGGTCTGGACTCTCTCCGGAGAACGGACCAACATCACGTTCTACAGCGACGTCCGCGTCGGGGACGAGTGGCGGATCGGCGAAGTCGACGCTGGCTGGGAGGTGCTGGGGCTTTCGCTGCGCTACGAGCACGCATCGGGGTGGGGCCCGCACCTGATCCGACTGCTGGATCATGCCGAACACTGGGCCACCAGCACCCGATCCGATGATGGCGCACCGCCCATCGCCAAGTCCGACGTCCGGCGCCGGCTCGCCCGAGTCGCCATGGAGACCGAGGTGTCGATGCTGCTGCAGCGACGATGCGTATGGATGCACGAACAGGGCGAGATACCGGTGGCCGAGGGCCCGATGTCCAAGCTGTTCAGCACCGAGGCGCTCGAACGCGCCAGCCAAGATGTGGTCGAATTGGTCGGCGCCGACGGCTTGCGCAGCTATCTCGAGCCGACCGCCCCAGAGCATGGGCGGTTCGAACACTCCCTACGGTTCTCGCTGGGCACCACGATCTACGCGGGCACCAGCGAGATTCAGCGAACGATCATCGCGCAGCGAGGTCTCGGCCTACCCCGTTAACTTTTTGCCCCGGCGCGCCGCGGTGGTGCGCGGCGCCGCCTTGCGTGCGGGCCGGGCCTTGGCGCCGTCGACGGGCGGCGTGACGGCCTGTTTGCACCATGCCCACAACTGGTCCTCCGTCAGCTTGGGGTCCTTGCCGCCACCCAGGTGGAAGACGCCAATCTGCGCGAGCGCGGTGAGGGTGGTGTTCAGCAGCGTGGTCAGCTGGGCGGGGGTCATGTCCGTGCGCACCAGCCCGGCCCGGGCGCACGACGTGATGATCTTCGTCAGCAGCTTCTGGTGGGGTTCCCACACCTTGGCAAAGTCATCCGGCCGCTCGATCTCCAGGCTGAGGTTGTAGATCGTCATGACCCGGCCACCGACCGCTTCCGAAGATTCCGCGCGGGACAGGACGCCCCTGCAGAACGCCTCGAGTTGCTCCATCGGGCCGTCGGCCGCGGCGACCTCCTGCCGGATGTCCTCCGTGAATTGACTGGTGACGTTCTCGTAGAGCGCCAACAGAAGTTCTTCCTTGCCCGCGAAGTGTTGGTAGAACGCTCGCAAGCTCAGGTTCGACCGGTCGATGAGCGTCTGGATCGTGAAGTCGGCCTTACCGGACTCCTCCACCAACTCCAGGGCGGTGGCCAGAAACCGCGAACTGCGGGCGAGGGCGCGCGCCCGCGCGGTGCTCAGGCGCCGCTCGATCGTGCGTTGCTGCCAGGTGCCGGGCACCTCGACGTCGTTGTCAACAAGTTCCAAGCCGGTTTCGATCGGGCGGCCGGCGGGCTTCTTCGTAGGCATAGTGCGAACAAGAATACTCGCCCGCACGCGAAAATGTGCGTCCTACCTACCCGGGTATGTTGATTGCCGCTTTGCGTGATTGACGGTTTCCATCCTCCGTCGGGTTTTGTCGACGCGCGTGCCGCCCTGCCGGAGAAGGCTTTCCGGGCACGGCCGCGATGGCGCCCTACCAGGCGCGCGACACCGCGGGGTGTTCCTGGCCAGCCAAGCGTCCCCGCGTACCTCGGATCGAATCGCATGCGGTACCGTGGAAACGGTCATTCTCTCTACGAATCAGTGCGCCGCGAATTGAAGCCGCGGGCCGTCGAAGGAGTGCAGCGTTGAGTGCAGACATTCTGATCGTCTCGCCGGATGACCACCTGGTGGAACCGGCCGATCTGTGGACAAGCAGGCTGCCGGAGCGCTACCGCGACATCGGGCCGCGAATCGTTCGCACCAAGGGGCGCATGGACCCGAGCGTCACGTCCGATGTCGCATTCGTCGAGGATCCCGACGGCCGTGACGCGGATATCTGGCACTACGAGGATGCGGTCATCCCGATCCCCCTCATCAGTGCCGCCGCCGGCTACGACCTCGACGAGCTCAGCACCGACCCGATCACCTACGACGAGATGCGTCCGGGCTGCTTTCGCCCGGCGGACCGGCTCGCGGACATGGACATCGCAGGCATCGAGGCCTCGGCCTGCTTCCCCAACACGCTGGTCCGCTTCTGCGGCCAACGTTTTCTCTACGGCAAGGACAAGGAACTCGCCAGACTTTGCGTCGAGGCCTACAACGACTTTCAGATCGACGAATGGGGGGGTAGCTCGAACGGGCGGCTGATCCCGCTGGGGATCATTCCGCTGTGGGACGTCGAACTCGCCGCCAAGGAGGTCGAACGGGTTGCCGCCAAGGGAATGCGCGCGGTGTGCTTCTCCGAGCTACCCAGCCGTCTCGACCTGCCCTCCATCCACAGCGGCTACTGGGACCCCTTCTTCGCGTCCTGTGAGCGCAACCAAGTGGGCATCATGTTGCACATCGGGTCGAGTTCCTCACTCACCAAGTCCTCGCCCGACTCTCCGCACGTGGTTACCAGCGCGCTCATGGCGGTCAACTGCACGATCGCGTTGGTCGACTGGCTGTTCTCCGCCAAGCTCGTTCAATTTCCGGACCTCAAGATCGCATTCGCCGAGGCGCAGGCCGGCTGGATTCCCTACTACCTGCAGCGTGTCGACGAGGTCTGGGAGGACCGTCGGGCCTGGGGCGGCATTCATCCCCTGTTGACCGAACCGCCCAGCAATCAGGTGCCGGGGCGCGTCTACTTCTCCACCTTCGGCGACCCGGTCGCCTTCCGCATCCTCGATCTCGTCGGCCCCGACCAGCTGATGTTCGAGACCGACTACCCGCACAACGACACCAACTGGCCGAGGAGCCTGGAGGTCGCCAATAAGGCGACGGAGGGCCTGGACGAGGAGACAAAGCGGAAGGTGTTGTCCACCAACGCCAAAACGTTCTTCGGCATGGTGTGAACAACTGGCTCCGGGGATTTCGGGTCGCGGGTACTACAACGCCTTCCACTCGGGTTTGCGCTTTTCGAGGAAGGCTCGCGGCCCCTCGACGGCGTCCTTGGTCAGCGCGACTTTCATCCGATAGTTCTCGGCGAGCAGTTCGGCCTCATAGATGGGCAGCGTGAGACCCTTGCGCACGGCCATCCGCGAACCTCGTACCGCCAGTGGCGCATTTGAATTGACGATTCCGGCGATCTCCCACGCCCGGTCCACCAATGAGTCGTGCGCCACCACCTCGGTGAAGATACCCAGGTCGTAGGCCCGTTGGGCGTCGAGTCGTTCGTGCTTGCCCATCAAGATCAACCGCATCGCGACGGGCAGCGGCAGAATCCGGGCAAGCCGCACCCCTTCGCGCCCGGACGTCACGCCGATGCTGACATGCGGATCCATCAACGTCGCGTGCTCCGACGCGACGGTGATGTCCGCGGTCGTCACGAGATCCAGTCCCGCTCCGCAGGCGATGCCGTTGACGGCGCAGATGATCGGCTTGGTCATCTGCAGCCACGGCGGCGTAGCCTCTTGGGGCGCGTCCCACTGGCGCATCGAGCTGAGGATGGGCTCGCCCTGGTTGTCGATTCCGGCCGCGTTGTCCATGTCGTGGTCGGCCGCCTTGTTGACGTCCGCGCCTACGCACAGGGCGCGTCCGGCGCCCGTAATGATGACCGTCCAGATCTGTTGGGAACGTTCGATTTCCGAGTATGCGATCGACAGTTCGGCGATCATCTCGTCGTTGATCGCGTTGAGGACCTCGGGGCGGTTGAGGGTCACGCAAGCGGTGTGATCCCGCACCTCGACGTCGATCGTTTTGTACTCACTCATCTGATCCGACCCCCGCTCTCCAAAACGCTTGTGGCGCTGGGACGAAATCCGAATGCGTCTTGAAATCGGTCGCAGAAGCGGGGCCAGACATCGGGATTCAGTAGCCGTGGTGGCACACCGCCGCCGAAGATCGTCTGCCACTGCGTAGCCGTGGCAACGGCGATATCGCGCGTGGCCTCGACCGTGATACCCGCGGTGTGGGGCGTGGCCACCACATTGGCAAGCTGCAGCAACGGATTTTCCTGGCGCGGTGGTTCCTCATGGAACACATCCAACCCCGCCCCGGCGATTCCTCCGGTGCGGAGCGCTTCGAGGAGCGCGGTTTCGTCATGGACGGGTCCGCGCGCTGTGGTGATGAAGAACGCTGTCGGCTTCATCGCCGCGAACTGCCGACTGCCGATCAATCCCTCGGTCTCACTGGTCAACGGACAGGTCACCTGGACGAAGTCCGAGCGCTCGAGCAGTTCGGCAAGCGCAACGGCTCGCACCCCGCGTGCTCGCGCGCTCGCCTCGTCGAGGTAAGGGTCGAAAACGAGGACCTCCATATCGAACGGCGCGCACAGTTCAACCAGGCGCCCACCGATCGCCCCGAGCCCGATGACACCCAGCGTCTTGCCCATCAACTGATTGCCCCGCAGGACCATTCGATCGCTGAGGGAACCGGCTCGCAGCATCCGGTCTCCCGCGGTGATCTTCTTGGCCAGGTCGAGCATGAAGCCCAGCGCGTGCTCGGCGACCGCCTCCGCGCCCGGCCCGGAGTTGTTGCACACCGCGATTCCGGCGCGTGTGCACGCGTCCACGTCGATGACGTCGTACCCCGCGCCCGCCGAGCACACGGCGAGAAGCTTGTGACACCGTCGCAGCAAATCCGGCCCGGCCAGCCACTGCGCACCGCCGGCGTAGCCGGCCACGTCCGTGCGGGTGGCGACCTGGTATCCGTGTGCGGATTCCAAGATGGCCCAGCTGTCCGTGTCGGCCGCGGTCAAGTCGAGCTTGACCAGGTCGACGTCGGCATTTTCGAGGATCTCGCCGGCCACGGGATCCGTCCACCGCTCGTAAACCAGACGCGGACGAACGCTCACGTGTTCTTGACTTTGGGTTTCGCCTGCGCCGCCTTGAACATTTCGGCCAGTTCGGTGTTGACGTTCTTGTAGTCGTTGCGGGCGATGGCGCCGTCGCGGCCCTCGACTACGTCGTATCCGAGGCGCAGGTCCTTGTTCTCCATGTGGAAGTACTCACGGCCGATCGGCAGTCGGCGGTCTTCGCGCGGCACTTCCATCCACGCCCGCAGGAAGCAGCGCGCCTTCTTCGGATCATTGCTGCTGACGAAGTCGGACCGCGAATGGCACATCGCGAAGTTGTTGGCCACCGCGGCCTCGCCGGATTCCAGTCGGAATTCGACTTGCTGCTCGACCAGGATGTTGCGCAGTAGATCCACCGCCTCGACCTCTTGTGGCGTGAACTCACGGCCCAGGGCGTGCATCGCGGGCAGGATGCTGCTGTAGGTGAAGTTGATGCAGATTCGTCCGTCGATTTGGGAGAAGACGGGCACGTCATAGGGCGTCACGTCGGGTTGGTCGTCGGGCTGCTCGCTGCGGCGATGATGCGGGAACCCCCGGTAGAGCACTTCGAGCAGATCCGGCCGTTCCGCCAGAACCCGGTTGTGCGCAGCAGGCCCGCTGGCGAACTGGCTCTCCCCACCCTGCGCCGCGGGATACACACACAGCAGCGACAGGATGTCGGCGGCGTCGTTGTGCATCGCCAGTTCAGCCCGGGATTTGGTGCCCCGGGCTGGTTGTACGCCACCCGGCAGGATCTCCTCCTGCACGCGCACCATCCGGTGACCGAAGGAGTTGTTCGACACGAGATACCCGAGGTGCGTGCAGAACGCCCAGTAAATTCGTTCGAGTTCCTCGATCGAGTGCTGTTCGACCGGAAAGCCGCGCACGCAGGCCAAGCCTTTGCCGAACATTAGTTCCCGGTAGAGCCGGGCCAGATCGTCGTCGAGATCCGGGTGCCGTGCGTCCTCGGGCGTGATGTCGTCTCGGTCCTTGTTCGCCGTCTTGGCCAGGATCGATTCCAAAGCCGCTACGTTGCGGGCCGATAAGTCGAACGCGAAGTCCTCCTTGCTCTTGAAGTCGGCCCCGGTCCACGCCATCGTGTCGGTGACGGGTTCGGTATAGATGGCTGTCGGCATCCGGTCCTCCTGAATGGGTTGGCTCACTGCGGCTATTGGTCGTCGTTCGTGCAAATCGGTTCGCGCGGTGACTCGCTCAGCCCGCGGAGCGCTTGCGCGCGCGTGGTGGCCGCCTCCGTCATCATCCCAATGTCGGTCCCCGCCGAGATGAACCGCAAACCCATCCCCACGAAACGACTGAGCAGTTCGAGGGACTTTATTCCGGCCATCCCGAGCGCCACGCCGTGACTTCGGCAAGCCGCCGCGACCGATTCTACCGCACGCTGGAAATGGGGATTCTCATACTGCCCGTGGATGCCCATTTCAGCGGTCAGATCGCTCGGCCCGACGAGGATCATGTCGACGCCTTCCACCGACGCGATGGACTCGCAAGCTTCGACCGCCTGCGGAGTCTCGATCATCACGGCCACGACGGTGCGCCGTTCGAGCACCTCGACCAATTGTGTCGCCGGACGCTGCCCGAATCCGCTGACAGCGTTGGGACCCGATATCGATCGATGGCCGAGCGGGGGAAACCGCGCGGCGTGAACCACCGCCTCCGCCTCGCTCTTCGAATTCACATGCGGGACAATCACTCCCACTGCCCCGCCATCCAGCACACGGGCAATGACGCTGGCGTCGTGCGACGGCACCCGCACCAGACCGGATATCCCCGCCCCGAGCGCGCTCATGCAGAGCATCTGTGCGGTTTCCAATGACGTGGATGTGTGTTCGAGATCGACATAAACGGCGTCGTACCCGCAGGCCGCCGCAACCGCGGGAACATCAGGGGTGCGTGAGTTGAGCAGAGCCAGGCACAGCACCAGGGGGTGTCCTCGCAAGGCGTCCCGCAGCGCCGTCGTCATAGGCTCACGGTAGCCGACCGAGAATGCGGTTTCCATCTTTCTGCGAACTGTCGTTATCGAGCGGGCGGCGGTGTGATAACCATGAGCTATGCCGCCGAATCGCGTCGCTATCGTGGGCGCAGCCCTTTCCGACTGCGGTCGAGTTCCCGATAAGACCGCCATGGCGCTGATGGCGCAGTCCTCGCGGCGCGCGGTCGTCGATGCGGGCCTGACGAAGGACGACGTCGACGGTTTCGGTGCTCATGGGACGTTGCTTCCGCCGGTCGAGGTCGGCGAGTACCTCGGTCTGCGCCCCGACTGGGTCGACGCGACCAACGTCGGAGGATCCTCGTGGGAAGTCATGGCCGGTCACGCCGCGGCAGCGATCGCGGCAGGGCAGATCGAGGTCGCCTTGTTGACGTACGGATCGACCGCGCGCTCGGACGTCAGGCGCCGGGTGCGACCGTCCGCCGCCGCCATGGGCACCGGAGGCGTCCTGCAGTACGAGACGCCGTACGGCGCGACGTTGATCGCCAAGTACGCCATGGCGGCCAGGCGACACATGATCGAATTCGGCACGACCGTCGACCAGCTGGCGGAAGTCGCCGTCGCCGCCCACGAGTGGGCGGCCATGAACGAGAACGCATTTGAGCGCGACCGCATCACAGTGGCCGACGTGGCGAGCGCACCGATGCTGGCCGACCCGTTCACCTCCAAGCATGTGTGCCTGCGCACCGACGGTGGTGGCGCCGTCGTGCTGGCCAGCGAGCGGGTGGCCAAGGATTGCGCGAAAGAGCCGATCTGGATTCTCGGGTCGGCCGACGCGACATCCCACGTCAGCATGAGCCAATGGCCCGATTTCACGACCTCGGCCGCCGCCCGCTCGGGCCCGCGAGCCTTCGCGCAGGCGGGCGTCGGCCCGGGTGACATCGACGTGTGCCAGCTCTACGACTCCTTCACGTCCACCGTGCTGCTGACCGTCGAAGATCTGGGCTTTTGCGCCAAGGGCGAAGGGGGACCGTACATCGAATCCGGTGCGCTGCGCCCGGGCGGGGCGCTGCCGACCAACACCGACGGAGGCGGGCTGGCCTCCTGCCATCCCGGTATGCGAGGGATGTTCCTCATGGTCGAGGCGGTGCGGCAGTTGCGAGGCGAATGCGGGCGGCGCCAGGTCGGCGGGGCCCGGTTGGCCTGTGTGCACGCCATGGGCGGGTTCTTCACCCACAGCGCCACGATGATTCTCGGGAGGCAGTAGTGACGGCACCCGATCGGCCCACGATCGACACCGACGGACAGGCCTGGTGGGCGGCCGCGCAGGACCGCAGATTGACGGTCAACCGATGCCGGTCCTGCGGTCGGGCCTCGTTGTACCCACGGCCGTTCTGCCCGCACTGTTGGTGCGAGGACGTCGAATTGGCGCCGGCCACCGGACGCGCGCGGCTGTACACCTGGAGCGTCATCCACCAGAACGCCGCGCCCTTCGACGCCCATGTTCCGTACGTACTGGCAATGGTGGACCTCGAAGAGGGGCCACGGCTGATGACCGTCGTCGAGGATTGCGCCATCGAAGACCTGCGCGCAGACATGGATCTGATGGTTGCCTTCCGCGAAGACGGCGACGGATTCGTCGTACCGGTATTCCGCCCGGCACGCGCCTAAGCTTCGCCGGCTGCCCGTTATCCCGCAGTCGCGAGACGGTCGGCGAGCAAACGGCGCCGCCCGACCGACCCTTCGTCAAGCTTCGCGCGGTCGATCTTGCCGTTGGCGTTGATTGGAAGCGGCTCGTCCCACAGCACGAGTTCTTCCGGCAGTTTGTATTTCGGCATCCCCTCGGATACGAGAGCGACGGCGACCTCGGCCAGAGTGATATCGACGTCGGGTTCGAGCACAATTGCCATGGCCAGCCGCTCTCCGGTGGTGTCGTCGGCGACCGCATAGGCCGCACACTCGCGGACCCCGGCGATCCGAGAAACGGCCTCCTGCACCTCGGCCGCCGGGATCTTCAGCCCGTTGCGAATCACGATGTCCTTGATGCGGCCGACGATCCGCACCCGGTCGCCGACGATGTCCGCCACATCGCCGGTGCGGAACCAGTCGCCGTCGAACGCCATCTTGTCGTCCTCGGCGTCGGTGTATCCGAGGAACGTGTGCGGCCCCCTGATGCAGCATTCGGCGGATTCGGCCGCGGATCCGACGCGCACTTCGACATCGTCGAGCGCCACTCCGTCGTCGGCATGGCGCACCGCCCGCGACTCGCCCCGCAGACCGGAGGTGCTTACCGGTGCCTCCGAGGACCCATACGCACGCATGACGACGATGCCGAAATCGTCTTCGACGCGTTCGACGATCCGCCGGTCCAGCGTCGTGCCGCCGAGATAAACCGCCCGCAGCGGGACGACGGCGTCGCGCGCCACGGCCTCATCGAGTATCCGGTCGAGCAGCCGGTCCGGACCGCCGTACCACGTCGCACCCGAGGTGACCAGCAGGTCGCACGTCGCCGACGGGTTCCAACGGTCCTCGAGAATCACCGGTATTGCGAGCATCGGTCCGATGAACAGCGCTTGCAAGACACCGGTGACCGACGCCAGCGGGCTGATCAGAAAAATCCGGTCTTCTGAACCCAGGCCCGCCGCCGCAATGTAGTTCGCCGACGCTTTGGCCAATGTGCTGAGCGAGTGGATCACGCCCTTTGGCCGAGACGTCGTACCCGAGGTGTAGAGCACGAAGGATGGTTCGTCGGCCGGCCGCGCCGGGCGCGGCGGATCGCTGGCCAAGCGCTCACCGGCACCGAGTTCGATCCAACGGCACAGCCCGGATAATTCCGGCTCGGAGACCGCCGTCCAGTTCGGCGCCGCGCCGAGCCGCGCCCGGGTGCGGGTGAGAATGTCGGCGACGTGTTTGGCCCCGGCACTACGCGGCACGAGCAGCACCATCGCATCCGCCCGCAACGCCGCGTGGATCGCGACCACCGAGTCAACGTCGTTGCCGACCACCAAGACGATCGCGCTGCCCGGCACGACACCGGCGTCTGCCATGGCCACGGCGGCCGAATCGATGCGCTCGTCCAGCTCGCCGTAGGTGAGTTCGGCGCCTCGGTCCACCACCGCTGGACGGCCGGGATGCCGGGCAGCTGCGGAGCGCACCATGTCGAACGGTTCCCCGGTCCACAGGCCGGCGGCGCGGTACCGGGGCCGCAGCGCCTCGGCGCGCCGACGCGCATGCGGCAGCAGTTCAGTCGGGCCGCCCATGGATGTCCCCTCCAATGCAAATTACTGCTCTCGATTGAGTAAATGTAACCTCTCACCTATGCAGTCAATGACTTTCGATAACCAGGTGGCCATCGTCACCGGCGCCGGTGGCGGCCTTGGCCGCTGTCACGCCCTCGAGCTCGCACGGCGCGGTGCCCGCGTCGTGGTCAACGACCTGGGCAGCGCCGTGGACGGCAGCGGCGCGTCGACGTCGGCGGCCCAGGCCGTGGTCGACGAGATCACAGCCGCGGGCGGCACCGCGGTCGCCAACGGGGACTCGGTGGCCACCGAGGACGGCGGCGCCGCGATCGTGGCAACGGCGATGGACGCCTTCGGCCGGGTCGATATTCTGGTGAACAACGCGGGGATTCTGCGCGACGCGGCTTTCAAGAACATGACCGCCGAGCAGGTTGATGCGGTCATATCGGTACACCTCGCCGGCGCATTCAACGTGACGCGGGCCGTGTGGCCGATCATGCGGGCACAGAATTACGGACGGATCGTTCAGACCACTTCCGGCACCGGACTTTTCGGGAACTTCGGTCAAGCCAACTACGGCGCCGCCAAGATGGGCCTCATCGGCATGATGCACGTTCTCGCCATCGAAGGTGCCCGCAACGGCATCGCCATCAACGCCGTCGCCCCCATCGCACGGACGCGGATGACCGAGAACATCATGGGGGAA